>CANSRG010000044.1 GCA_947649355.1 uncultured Mycoplasmatota bacterium
TTAGCTATCTTATTGCATTTATTTGTCAATATTATTTTTTATGCGATTGCCTTATATCTTTTTTTACATATTTGTAATCCATTTCTTTTTATGTTACAATATTTTTAGAATTGAGGTAAGAAGTTTTATGGGAAGTTTTGGAATTATTTTAATTTTAATTGCACTTGTTGGACTGCTTTTAATTGGTTATATATCTATTTATAACAAGCTTCAATACGGAAGTACAAAAATAGAGCATGTTGAAGGTTTGATAGACGAGGATTTACGTCATAAATATGATATTGTTGTTCGAGCTGATGATGTATTAAAAACTCATTTAAAAGATAAAAAAGAATATTTAAAAGAATATATTGATTTAAAAGATGCAAAGATTAGCAATTTTGATTTAGAACGGAAGCTAAAAGAAGCAGAGACTATTATTTTAAATCTTTATAATGATAATCTTTCTTTAAGTGAAAATACAAATATGGTAGAGATTATTCAAGATTTTAAAGCTATAAATGAAAAACTTATCGCGGGAATTTCTTATTATAATCGTCAAATGAATATTTTGAATGCTTTTATTCGTAAGTTTCCTAATAATTTAATTGCTAAAATTCATCATTTTACTTCTAAACCTTTTTTTGACCAAAAAGATATGACTGATACAGATATAGAAGATTTTAAGTTATAAAAAAAAAGAAGAGATGTTGAACTTGTCAATAAAAAGTAGACAGTAAAAAAGAACTATTTAAACCCTAGTTGAGTTCTATACTCAATTGGGGTTTTATAATTTAATGCATAACTTGGCCGATAATGATTATTATCATATATTATATCATCAATAAAGTCTTGAACTGTGTTATAATTGTTTATGTCAAAATCAATATACATTGCTTTCTTAATCCAGCCATTTTTAGATTAAATTACTGGATTATCTGTTGGTGTACCAGCTCTAGACATAGATCTGGTTATGCTATAAGAATCAAATATATTGTTAAATGACGTTGAAGAGTATATAATACCTTGATCTGTGTGAACAATATTTTCGAGGTCTTTATATCCTCTTTTTATTTTGTTATTTAGCATATTTTCTACCGCTTTATTATGATTCATTATTCCGTTACCATACATTGTTTCTCTAACATCTGAACCAACTATTTCATTATTAAATACATCTAAATAAAAGGTCCAATCATATTTTTTCTTTTTAAACCAAAATGAAGTAGTATCTGAAACAATTTTCTCGAATGGTCTTTTTGTTTCCCAATTATGTCCAATTATATTTTCATATTTAATTGATTCTTCACCTGGTTTTTTATATTTATAATGTTTTGCTTTAGATTTTATATTTAATGATTTGCATACTTTATGGACCAAATTATCAGATACAATCCATCCTGTTTCATCAACTATTATTTTTCTTATTCTGTGATATCCATAGCTTGGTTTTCTATTATGAACTTGAATTATTAATTCACCTAAATCTTTACGAATTATTTCATATCTATTTAAAATATCTCTCGTTTTTAGCCATTTATAATAACCACTTCTTGAAATATTCATAATTTTACATAAAGATTTAACATTGTACTCTTTACTTAATAATTCTACAATTTCAAATTCTTTTTGCTTTATTTCTTGAATACTACAATCGAACCATCTCCTTTCACTAAATATCCTTTTTTTAATCGTTCATTCTCAATTCTTAATTTCATATTTTCATATTCTAATTCTTCTTCTCGATTCTTAAAATTATTTCTAGAATATATTTTTGCTAGTGGATTACCTGGTTTGGTTTTGTTTTTTAATCCTTCCATTCCATTTTCTTTATATTTTCGAACCCATATACTTAACATTCCATTATTTATACCTGTTCTTCTTGTTACTTCACCAGAAGTAAGCTCATAATCTAATATTGGTTTAATTATTTTATATTTTTCCTCTGCAGTCCAATATTTATTTTTTCCTCCTTTTGGTCTTCCTTTTTGCATTCTATCATCTCCTTAATTCAATTTTATCAAAACAAAAAAGTAAACACATCTTTTTTGGTGTCTACTTTTATCTTACAACTTCAAGCTGTCTTCTTTTTTTTAATATCTGTTTGTAAATTCACTTATTTTCCACATTTCATCTTCTTTTATTAAGAAAAAAGTATAAAATTCATTTCTTTGACAAGTTTCTTCTGTTTCTTCACAAAGTTTAATATTTACTAATGTTTCAATTTTTTCATTGGAAGCATTTTTTAATACTAATGTTTCTTCATTTACTGAAAGAGTTGCTATTGCGCTTTTCGTATATACATCATCAAATAAATCTTTTCTTGCCATATAAACTCTACTTTTTAAAGCAATTGTTGCTTTTGGATTTATTTCTGTAAATTCTTCCCAATATTTGGTATATAGTTCTAAAGTAAATAATTTTTTTAACTCTTGTAAAAATTCTTCATCTACAACAATGTAGTTTTCATCCTCTTCTTTATTATAATCTGCAACTTCACTTAATGTATAATATTGTGCTTCTTGAAAAAAATTTTTTAATATTTGCCGTTGTTGTTCTACTAATAAACGAATTTCTTGTTCTTCCATATCACTTTCATTTTGAAAATTTTCTTCTGTAATAGGATTTTTTATTGTTATATCCATTTCTTCTTTTGTTTTTTTAAAGTTTATTACAGAAAGGGTTACTAAAATCATCAAGGCTCCTACCATCACACTTACACCTAATTTTTGCCAATCTTTTTTATTCATTTTTTTTCCTCCTTTAAAAGATTTTTTAATTTTGAACGTAATCTTTGCATAGTATTATCAATTTGTTTAGGACTTTTGTCAAGTAAATTTGCTATTTCGTTATAATTTAATCCCTTTAAAATATGAATGAAAACAAGATTTTCAAACTCTGAAAGATTTTTTTCTACTTTTTTTAAAATATCTACATAGTTTTCTTGTTCGTTAAATCTTTTTGATGGATCTAATTCGTCACTTCCTAAAACTTCTTTTAAAGGTAATCCTTCTTTTAAGTATTCATATTCTAATGACAAACTTTCTTGAACCATTTTATTTTTCAATGATTGATTTTTTCTAATGTAATTATTTAATCTTCTAGAAATACATACTTGAATAAATGTTTTTAGACTAGCTTCTTTTTCATTTCTATAATCGTTTAGGGCATTTGTAAAGCCTACATTTGCTTCTTGAATTAAATCATTATTATCAATGCCTAATTTTTTAGCAGTGGGTTCATATTTTTTGACGATATATTTAATCATTTTTTCATATTTTTCATATAAACTATTTCTAACTTCTTCATTTGATTCACATACCATATCTAAAAGTAATGCCTCATCTTCTTCTTTGTAATTCATGAAAGTCCCCCCATCTTAAAGATTAAAATGGCACTCGCGACAGAAGCGTTTAAACTATTTACTTTTCCTAACATTGGAATTTTAATAATTTCATCACAATTTTTTTCCACTAAAGAACTTATTCCTTTTCCTTCATTTCCAATTACTAAGACTTTTTTTCCTGTAAAATCTATTGTTCTTATGTCTTTTCCTGTCATATCAGAGCCATATACAAAAAAGTTTTCATTTTTTAGTTTTTTTATTGTCTCTACTAAATTCGTAACTTTTACTATTTTTACATGAGACGTTGTTCCTACACTTGTTTTCATGACTGTATCATTTACAGTAACACTTCTATCTTTTGGTATAATTATGCCGTTTACTCCTGCAGCTTCACATGTTCTAATTATTGCGCCAAAATTATGAGGATCTTCTAAGTGGTCTAAGATTACTAAAAATTCTTCTTTTAAAATACTATCTAAAGAATGATACTTAAATTCTTCTCTTTCAATTATAATTCCTTGATGATTTTCTTTACTCATTTTATTTAATAAATCATTTTCTACTAAAACATATTGAATCTTATTTTTCTTTAAGTATTCCATTACTTCATTATCTTTTCTTGATTTACTTAAATATACTTTTTTTATCTCTTCCTTTTTTGACATTAACAAAACATTTTTTCCGTAAGCTAGCATACAATCCCTCCATCAAAGAGTATTATAAACGAAGTTATTGTTTTATGCAAATTTTAAAAAAATTTTTTTTATAGAATTTTTTTGGTATTATTTTTTTCCTAAAAAAGTAATTCTAGCATAGCCATTTCCTAGATGTCCTTTTCCTAATTCATAGTAACCTCCTTGTGGATTAGGCATTCTTTCTAAATTTTCTTTTTTTTCTTGCCATAAATATCCCTCACCATCAATCATTTTTGTATTTAGAAAAATAAAATCTGAGTAATGATTTGGATTTCCTGTATGCATTATGTTGTTTATTGATGATTCTTCTTCTATCGCATCACAGCCGTTGTGACCTGAGATAAAAGAAGAACCACTTCCACCTTGGCCATAATGAATAGCATAGGCTTGTGCAGCTCCACCATATCCTCCGCCGCCTCCATAATAGCCCCCACTACCACCAAATGCATCATTAAAATTTGGTACTTCCGGATAACTTACATAACCAGTTCCGCCTTTTCCAAATGTACCATTAGTAGCATTTTCTAAAGCGGTACCACCACTCGTTTGGCTTGCTCCTGTTCCATGGACTGCTCCTCCACCATTTATTAACTTGGATGTATAACCAGTTAGTCCTCCACCACTTACTCCATAAGTTCCTCCTGCCGCGACCATAATTCTAGATTTTAATCCTTCAAAAGTATTCCAATCTCCATCTACTAAACGAATATCTGTTGCTCCACCTCCACCACCATCTCTTAGTAAAAAATGAGAAACGGTAAAAAAACCTCCAGAGCCTCCACCGTTATATGCTTCACCAGTACATGAATAATAAGGAGTGCAAGATTGTGGCTCTTGTCCAACATATATATATAATTTTTCTTCTTTCTTTAGATAAATTTCTCCACTTGTATAACTTCCATAGCCTAATAGATTTTCTTCTCCCAATTTACGTGATCCCCCACTTCCCCATAATTCGATTTGATAGTATCCCTCTTTTTTTGCAAGAAAGTCTTGTTTAGAGCCAGTGTAATCATATTGATATACATCTTCTTTAAAATATAGATTACAAAATGTTCTTGTATTATTTTCTTTTTGATAATTAGAAAAATTTATTTCTGAGCTCCAAGTTTCATAGCTCCATGATATTGTAACTCCATTATTGCAAAAACTTTTTTCTTCATCAAAACTATATTGATCTGTTTTCTTTGGAAATTCATATGTTTTTTCATCATTTATGAATATGGCAATTTCTGTATTTTCAAAGTTTATATATTTTATTATTTCTCTCTTTTTATAAAAATATGCATTAAGTAAATGTATACTAAGACAGAAAAAGAGAAATAGAATAATTTTTATTTTTTTGTTTTGATAAGCAATATTTTTCATAAATGTTTTCCTATTCTATTAAAATATTATCATTTTCTTTATCTCTTTTCAATGCAAAAAAACAGAAAAGACTCATCCTTTTCTGTATCAGTATTACTTTCAATTTTAAACTCCTCAGTTTTAAAAAATTGAATCAAGATGCACGACTAATACTGGTGTGCACAAGTATAGTATTCTCAAATATTCTTTTTCTTATCATTCCTTTTTTTGCCAACTCGATGCGTCACTTTCTATAATGGCTATACCTATTGTGATAATATATGCAATGATATAAAACCAAATCATTAACACTACAAAATGAGATAAGCCTCCATATAATATATCATAGTGTGCCACATGATTGACATAAAATGAGTATATACCTGTACTTATTACAAATCCTAGTGTTGTAAAAAGAGAACCTCTTGTTGTAAATTTACTTGGAATGTTTTTATCTGGAGCTAGGGTGTATACAAGTTTGATTAAGAAGAAAATTAACAACCAAGAAATTGGTCCTTTGGCAATATTTATGATAAATGCTATTGTCTTTTCTATTGCCGCATTCATATTTACATATTGTAGTAATTCAATCAATTTATCGCCAAATGCTGGAATGAGAAGTAAAAATACAATCAAACTAATTAAAATAAATGTCATAATTAAACCTTTTATTTTTCTTTTTAAAAAGTTTGTATTCTCAATATGAAACAATTGATTTGAGGCAATGATGAGGGAGCTTGCTCCTCCACTTGCGGCATAAAAAGCTACTCCAAGAGGAAGTAAAAAATCTAAGTTAAACTTGAAATCCTTGATGATTGGCATGATTAAAGCTGCGATGTCTGTTCCAAAAGATTTTATTAAAAAATTGGATAAAAAATCTACAGAAACATTAAATAAAGATACTCCATATACAATTAGTGTAATGGTTGGAACTATTGCTAATAATAAAAAGAAAGCGAGTTGTCCTGGTAAAACTAACATTTCTGGTCTTATTAGTATCTTCCATAATCTTTTTATTCCACTTTCTTTCATATTTGTTCCTTTTGGCTATCTTTTTGTTTTTTTATATCTTCCACACTTTCATTGATGGCATCTTCTATTGATTTTAATTCATTTGTAATCATACTATATGTAATTACTACTCCATAATTATATGGTAAATTTTTGAATTCTTTGTTCAATTTATGAATATAACTTGTTACTTGCTTTTGATTATAGCCTACTAAATATATCATAAATTCATTTCCATCTGTTCTAATAATATCTGTATTATCTAGTTGTGTTTTTATTAAAATATTTGCTGTGGCTTTAATTTGCTTATCGCCACCTTCATAGCCTTCTGTATCGTTAATTTCTTGAATTTTATTTAAATCTATCATGATAATACTTTGTGGATAAATTGTATTTTTATTCCAACTTGTTAAATTTTCATTTAAATAATTTCTATTTTTTAATGAAGTTAATTGGTCAATCAATTTTAATTTATCTTCTTTTTTTAATTTTTTTTGCATTCTTACTCGTTTACTTGAACGATAAATTAACAATAAGATAATCACGATTAGTAAAATACTATATAATGCATATTTTGCTAAACTGTTTATCAAAGAGCCTTTTGTTTGTGTCTTCGTTGCATTATAATTTCCAATATTTATTAGGGTATTTGGATCTTGATAATTGATATATTTTGTTAATAATTTGTTAAATGTTTCATTTGTCATTGATTTTAAATTGTAATTCATAGAAGTTTTTTCAAAGTATCTAGAATCAAAATTTTTTAAGCTTGTCTTTTCTAAATATTTTCCGATTTCATGATCTATGGCAACTATAACATCTTTTTCTTTTAAAATGTCATTTAATTTTTTTCTTTCATATGATTCAAGAATAAAACCTTCTTTTGTTTTTAAAAATTGTTGTAAGTAAGAATCTTTTTCTACATAAATCTTTTTCCCTTTTAAAGTATTTAAAGAATTGATGACTATTGGATTTTCTTCGCCAACATAAATATCGTAAGATAGTGGGATGTTTGTTTCTATAGTAACTCCATTATTAAATCTTGTATCATAACCAAAGTATAGCATTATGTTTCCGTTGTTAATATCACGATTTAATTTTTTTTCATTATTATACTTTTTATATTCGATATCAAATCCACTAAATCTTTGAAATCTTTCTAAATACTCGGCGATGATTCCACCAAAGTTTCGGTCTCCATATACTTCATAAGGAAGTAGGGAAAGATATCCATAACTAATTTCTGCTTTTTGTAATTCAGCAAATGTTGTATCTGGAATTTTTAAACTTTTTTTCCATAAGTTTCTTTCTTCGTTCGCGATAATTTGTTTTAAATTTTCATTTGCCCATATTTTGTAATATTTTTTTATAATTTGAAACAATGTACTGTTTGTAGGGTCTGTAATATAATAATTTCTTTTTAAATCAGAAAAGTGATAATTTATCCAATAATCTTTTTCTAATATTACATTTATATATTCCATTCTTGGAAGTATTATAGATTCTATTTCTCCAACATCTAAAGCATTAAAAAGTTCATTTTCACTTGGATAGCTTACGAATGTATTATTCGTATTTCCAATATATTTTTTTACATATTCTTCTCTTTTATTTATTAAACCAATTTTTTTATTACTTATGCTATTTTTATCTTTTATCCACTCTTTTGTTTTACTTACTAATACATAATGGTCTTCTTCAAAAATCACACTATTATCGGGCACTTCATCCCCAATTGTTAAAGCTAGTCCATTTATGTTTTCTTCTTTTGTAGTTGTTATTTTATTTAAATTTATTTGATATTCTTCTGAAAAATCTGTTAAAAAAGAATAAAAGACTCCAACTCCTAAATTTCCAAAAATATAAGTATCATTTAATACATGTACATTTTGAACTTTTGTTAGGTTTTCATTGATCCATGCTCTTTCCGAAGAGGTTAATTTTGAATCATTTTTTAGAAGAAAAAAGGCACCTATACCTATAATTATAATACAAGAAAGTATGATGATTAGCTTTTTTAGTTTCATCAAAATCACTCCTTATTATTTTCTACTTTGGTATTGTTGTTCCAAATAATTAAATTTCTATTGATATTTTTTGCTCCCATAATGGTAAATCCTGGATTATTTTCTTTTTGTTCACTTACTAAGGTATATTGTAAATCATAATTTTTTTGGTAATCTTCATTGATTACTTCTAATGTTTTACCTGCAATTTCTTTTGCTTTTTCTAAAGATGTATTTTCAAATTCGATTCGTATTTTAATGATTTTGCCACTTGTATATACTAAGGCATCTTTTACTGTTTCATTTTCTTTTATTTTTTCTATAATGTTTTGTTTATCTTCTTCTTTTAGTGGAATATTTTCAATGGATTCTAGTCTATCTCCATAGCTTGATGTGTTCGCTCCAAAGAAAAATTTGTAACAAACACCAAATATTATAATACAACATATGATAATAACACTTGCTAAAACAATTAAAACACGATTATTTGACCACATATCTTTTAATTTTTTCATTTTTTCACCTTTTCATTTATTTTTTGTATTCTTATTATACATTATTTTTCTGTTTTTTTAAAGGTCTAAAAAAGACCACATATTTTGGCCTTTAATCTCTATTTTTACGGAAACGCATTTTAGGATCTAGTATAGATTTACGAATACGAATTTCTGCTGGTGTTACTTCTACGTATTCATCATCTTCGATAAATTCTAGAGCTTCTTCTAATGTCATTTTCTTTGCTTTTGTTAAATTGATTGCTTCATCTGCTCCACTAGATCTTGTATTTGTTAAATTTTTATTTTTACATGGATTTACGTCTAAATCATTATCTCTATTATGAATACCTATAATCATTCCTACATATACATCTGTTGCAGGTTCGATAATTAAAGTTCCTCTATCTTGAAGATTCCATAAAGAGTATCCTAATGATTTACCATTTTCCATAGATACTAAAACACCATTTTTACGACCATTTATAACTCCTACATAAGGTTTATATGATTCAAAACTACGAACCATGATACCTTCTCCTTTTGTGTTTGTAATAAATGCACTTCGATATCCAATAAGTCCTCTAGTTGGTGCTGAAAATTCTAAATGAGCATATCCTTCATTATTTGTAGATACTACTTCTAATGTTGCTTTTCTTTCTTGTAAATCATTTATAATAGTTCCTTGATAATCTCCTGGACAGTTAATGATTACTTTTTCAAATGGTTCATATTTTTTATTGTCTATAGTTTCAAATAATACTTCTGGCTTTGATACGCAAAGTTCATAGCCTTCTCGGCGCATATTTTCTAATAATATGGAAAGGTGTAATTCTCCACGACCACTTACTTTATAACCATCAGTTCCAGGTAGTTCTTCAACATGAAGTCCGACATTCGTTTGTAGTTCTCTTTCTAATCTTTCTTTAATATGTCTGGTTGTTAAAAACTTTCCACTTTTTCCAACAAATGGTCCATCATTTACTAAAAAGTTCATTGATAATGTTGGTTTTTCGATAATAATTGGTGGAAGTGCTTCTAAATGGTCTTTTTTACAAACGGTATCCCCGATTGAAATATCTGCACATCCTGCTATTGTAACAATATCTCCATAATAAGCTTCTTCTTTTTCTACTTTTTTTATTCCTTCTGTTACATACAATTTAGAAATTCTAAATGTTGCAGTTTCACCATTATTTTTTATAACAGATACTGTCTCACCATTTTTTATTTTTCCTTTATTGATACGACCTATTCCTAGTCTTCCTAAAAAATTATCATAATCTAAATTACTAACTTGTAGTTGAAGTGGATCTTCTATACTTCCTTTAAATGGTTCTACTTGTTTTAAAATTGTTTCTAATAAAGGTTCTATTGAGGATGATGATTCATTTACAGAATATTTGGCGATTCCTTCTTTCGCGATTCCATAAATGATTGGAAAATCTAATTGTTCATCTGTAGCGTTTAATTCCATGAAAAGGTTAAATGTCATGTCTACTACTTCTTCTGGTCTTGCATTTCCTTTATCTATTTTGTTAATAAATAAAATAGGTTTTAAATTTTGTTCTAATGCTTTTTTCAAAACAAATCTTGTTTGAGGCATTGGTCCTTCTGCAGAATCTACGATTAAAACAACTGTATCTACAGTTTTTATTACTCGTTCTACTTCACTTGAAAAATCAGCATGGCCTGGAGTATCGACGATATTTATTTTGTAATCTTTATAATGAATAGAACAATTTTTTGAATAAATTGTAATTCCTCTTTCTTTTTCTATTGAATCACTATCCATTACTCTTTCTGATACTTCTTCATGAGAATGGAACGCTCCATTTTGAGTTAATAAAGCGTCTACTAAAGTACTTTTTCCAGCATCAACATGCGCGACTACTGCTACATTTATAATTTTATCCATTTAAACACACCTCTCACATAAATACTTTAAAGATATTACACCAAAATACATGGAAAATCAAGTATTTTTCGTTTTTATAAAGAAAAACAAGTAATGTCTATTTTCTTTCCAATACTTGTTTTTTGTATTTAAAAATGTTTGTAATTTCTCTAACTCTTCCATCTTATATAAATCTTTTCTTAAATCATTTAAATTTTCTTGGTTTAAAAATTCTTCTAAGCTTTGTACACATGTTAATTCTTTTTCATCATTTCTTTTGAAAAGCTCGTTCTATTATACTGTTTTCCTTTCTTTTGTCAATACATAAAAAACCTTTGATATTTTACTATCAAAGGGCAGACTGTTGACAAAGTAAATTTGTTAGCAGTTTTTTTTATAAAAATGAAAAAAC
>CANSRG010000045.1 GCA_947649355.1 uncultured Mycoplasmatota bacterium
TCTGGTAGTCTAAAATTAGGAAGTGGAACGTGGAATGATCCATGGAGAGTTGAATGAAATTCAACTTTTGTAAGTTAAAAACGATATGTTTTTTTCAAAACGACTCTTCGTTTTGAAAAGGGTTTTGGGTGTAATCTTAATAGATGCCATGTTTGCATGTCGCCGAATAATTATAATGGAAACAATTCAAATGTAAGAAACGTGAATTCGTCGGGCAATGCTAATAACAACAACAATGTAAATACTACTAATGGTGTGCGTCCAGATTCCTACTACGATTAGTTTTTACTAATGTACTGAATATAAATGGTTAAGGCTGTTTATTAGAGGAAGTAATAAGAAATTATCTTATAGTCTATGAAGTAGATTGGAAACAAGATTATTTCCCTGATTTAAAAAATCTAAAATAAAAGTATAGACGTCATAATCTTATTTGATATATTGACTATACGCTATATTTAAAACAGGTTGTATCAATCTGTTTTTTTAAAAAGAGTAAATTGGAAGTTAGAATAGTAAAATACTAGCAAAAATTATATCTTTTGTTGGAGGTTTTTATGAATACTAATTTTAATATCTTAAATAAGGCAACTAAAACCAATCAATATGTAGAAAAGTTGCTTGTTAATTTTCCTAAAAAAGAAATTGTTTTAAAAAATAATTTAGAAAAAACTATGTTTTCTATTATAGAAACAATTTTTTCTTATAATATTCAAACATCTGGACGTATTAAAGAAAAATATTTAAAAGATTTATTAGTTCATCTTTCTATGCTTAACTATTATATATATTTAAGCTTTGATAAGAAATATATAAGTAAACATCAATCTGAAGTAGTAGGAAGGTATTTAATTGAAATTCGTAAAATGGTCTATGGAGTGATACGTAGTGAAAACGATTCTATATGATTCTGTAATTACTTTTTCAAATATTGAAGATTCCTATTCTGTGATTCGGAAAAATACCGAGCATCGTGAGAAGTTATTACGATTTGAACTTTTTTATTTTAGTAATTTGAAAAGCATTCAATTTCTTTTAGAAAACAAATCTTATACTCATGGTAGTTATCATATTTTTTTGATTCGTGAGCCAAAATATCGTCTTATTATGAGTGAGTCTTTATCGGATAAAATTGTGAATCATTTAGTTAGTAAATTTGTGCTACAGCCCATTATTTATCCAATTCTTATTT
Source organism: uncultured Mycoplasmatota bacterium (assembly GCA_947649355.1). Lineage (GTDB taxonomy): Bacteria > Bacillota_I > Bacilli_A > RF39 > UBA660 > Ventrenecus. The sequence goes on from CANSRG010000045.1 coordinate 1,193, forward strand.
CTACAAATGTTGCTACTAGAAAGGAAAAAGGTTCTTCGTGTGCGATTCAATATTTTAAATATTATGTGAATCAAGTAAAATTTAAATGGCCACGGGTGTATGTTTTAAAATGTGATATTTCAAAATACTTTTATAATATTGACCATGAAATATTACTTTCCATGCTGCAACCTCTTGTAAAAGATAAAGATTTATTTGCTCTTTTGACTAATATTGTTACTAGTACAAATCAAGTAGATGTGAATTTGCAAATTGATAAAATTATACAAAATGAAATTTTTCGTCTAAAACGTAGTACAACTTATGATAAAAATCGCGTGCTTGATTTATCTTTGCTGCCTAAATATCAATATGGAAAAGGATTGCCAATAGGGAACATGTCTAGTCAAATTTTGGCTTTGTTATATTTGAATGGATTAGATCATTTTATTAAAGAACAATTGCATATTTCTCATTATATTCGTTATATGGATGATTTTATTTTGTTTCATTCGGATAAAAATTATTTAAAGTATTGTTTAGGAAAGATAGAACACTATTTAGGTACTATCAAACTTCATTTAAATAAGAAAACTCAGATTCTGGATTTGAATCATGGTGTTAATTTTTTGGGATATCGTTTTCTTTTGAAAGATAAGAAATTACTTTTGTTTCCTATTTCTCGTAATAAGAGAAAAATTCGTAAAAAATTAAAACGCTATTATTGTCAAAAATCTTCTAAATATAGTCTTTCTAAAGCGAGTTATAAAGGGTATTTCTCCGTTTCTAATCTTTATTATTATCGGCAAATGATTGATAAAATTGAAAAGTAACTAATGCTTCTTTTTTTGTGATATACTTTTATAGGAGGATATATTTATGGAAAAATCAAAAGTTTATTTTACAAAAGATGTTTCTTCATTAGGTTTTATTAAGCTTTATGAAGCACTTGGAGTTTCTTTACCAGGGAAAGTTGCTGTAAAGCTTCATTCTGGTGAACATGGAAACCGTAATTATTTGAAACCAAAGTTTGTAAAAGATATCGTAGAAAAGGTAGGAGGAGTTGTTGTAGAGTGTAATACTGCTTATCCTGGAGAAAGAGATACTTCTTTGAAACATAAAAAATTATTAGAAAATCATGGTTGGACAAAATATTTTACGGTAGACCTTTTAGATGAAGAAGGTCCTGATTTAGAACTTGCTATTCCAAATGGCTTACAAATAAAAAAGAATTTTGTGGGAAAAAATTTGGCTAATTATGATTCTATGCTTGTGCTATCTCATTTTAAAGGCCACGCTATGGGAGGTTTCGGTGGAGCTTTAAAACAATTATCGATTGGATGTGCCTCTTCTTATGGGAAAGCTTATATTCATGGAGCTGGAGTAATGTCTCAAAATGTGTTTGCAACGGAGCAAATTTCTTTTGTTACTGCTATGGGAGATGCGGCAAGTAGTATTCATAATTATTTTCAAGGTAATATTGTTTATATTAACGCGATGGTAAATATTTCTCGTGATTGTGATTGTGATAGTAATGCATCTTTACCTTGTATGAAAGATATTGGTTTGTTTGCTAGTTTAGATGCTGTTGCTATAGATAAAGCTTGTGTTGATATGATTTATCAAAGTGATGATTCTGGAAAAGATGCTGTTATCTCGAGAATAGAAGAGAAAAAAGGAACGATTATACTTGAGACAGCTAATCAATTAGGGGTAGGTTCTTTAGAATATGAGCTTATTGAAATTTAAAGACAAAGGAAACTTTGTTTTTTTTGTATGAAATAATTAAAATATATATTATTCATAAACTTTTTTTCTTTTCATAAAATGTAATATGAAAAAAAATTATCTTTGTTTCTTTTGTTTTGTTATTTTAGTGTGTTGTTTTTCATTTAATTTGGCATCTGCAAGTGAACCTTTACAGAATAAAGTTTTTGTCTTAGATGCTGGACATGGAGGAGTAGACCCTGGAACTGTAGTGGGTTCTGTTTATGAAAAAGATATCAATTTAAAAATTACTCTTTTTTTAAAGGATGAACTTACTCGTTTAGGTGCTAAAGTTCTTTTGACTAGAATGGGTGATTATGATTTAAGTTCTCCAAAAGCCTATATGCGAAAGAAAAGTGATTTTGACCATCGCATATCCTTTATTAACCATAGTAATGCAGATTATTATATTTCTATTCATTTAAATTATTTAAGTGATAGTAGTTATTATGGGCCTCAAGTTTTTTACAATATAAAAAAAGAAGAAAATAAGATTCTTGCAGAAAAAGTTCAATCCTTTTTAAATAAAAAGTTAAATACAAATCGAGAGGCAAAAAAAATTTCTAATACTATTTATATGTATTCTCGTTTAGATGTTCCAGGAATATTAGTAGAATGTGGTTTTTTATCCAATTCTAAAGAAAAAAATCAATTACTTCTTGAAACTTATCAAAAAGAATTTTCTACCTTTTTAGCTGAGGCTTTTCTTTAATTTTTAAAATATTTTAATGTTTGTGGTTTCTCACATGGAATTCCTGTAGTATAAGAATTGTTTCCAATTTTTTGTAAAAGTGTTTCTAAATTTTCTTTTTCTTGCCAATAACTCTCTATCTCTTTGATTAAGATAATTGCCATTTCTTTTGCACTTTCATATAAATCTATAAAAGATGCTGTACTTGTTTCCTTTTTGTCTACAGGATTATTCCATGTTTCATGATTATTATTTTGATATTCTTCAATAAATTTTGTTACATGAAAGCTTAAGTATTCATATCTTCTATGACTATTTTTTGTTATATTATCTTTAAGGGCATATAATTTCTTTTTTAATCCTGTTCGATCTGTTACCCCATACTTTATTAAAAAGTTTCCAGTTTTTACACTTTCTTCATATATATTTCCAATGTTTTCTTGTTGAAAAGTTTTTTTAAATACTTCATTTATTAAGTTAATAAGTTCTTTTGAAAAAAATATTTTAGGTAGAAGGGTATCAGCTAGCTTTTCATTATATAAATCTTTTTTAGTTTTCATTTTATATAAGTAGGCATCTATGTTTACTTCCATTTTTTCATGAAGACCACGATACTTTTTATTCACACTATAAAGACCTGTATTATAAAATACTAATGGATGACAATGATAATCTAAAACATAATGACAGATACTTCCATATAGGTAGGATAATGCTTCTTTATTTTCTTCTAATTTTTCTCTTGTTAAAGTGGTTATAATGTTTTTAAAATATAAATTTACTTTTTCTTTTTGAGCTTTTTCTCCAAAATTTCTTATTTCTTTGCCTTTCCAAGGTGTTAAGAATTTATAATAAAATAAATTGTCAAAACTTTGTGCAAAAATTAAGTAGTGTGGATAACTTAATTTATTTTGAATATTTGTTGGTAGATTTTCTAATACTTCTTTTGCAAATAAATGATGTGTTACAATGGATGGCATGATTATCACCTTTCTTTTTTATTATTTTCTATGCTAATTATTATAGCATATAATTTTAATTTCACACATATTTCACAAAATACTAACATGAGTTTCATGAAATATTCCTACAATATTTTTGCCATTTGTGATATAATATTTAAGAATATGGGGTGTCCTTATGGCAAAATCGTTCAAAACGTTGGATGAACAGATTGAGATATTGCAAAGTAAAGGTTTAATTATTTCAGATTTAAAAGAAGCAAAAGATATTTTACTGCGTGAAAATTATTTCTTTTTAAGTGGGTATCGAATGCTTTTTATGGAAAGTTTTGCGAATAAGCTTTTTTTACCTGGAACTACATTTGAAGAACTTTATTCGATGTTTCAATTTGATCGTCATATTAGAAATATTATTTTTAAAAATTTATTGATTATTGAAAATAATATTAAAAGTATTACTGCATATAATCTATCTAAACATTATGGAATTCGTGAAGATGATTATTTAAATCCTCGGAATTTTACAGGAGATAAGAAACGTAAGAAACAAGTTGATGATTTACTTAGAAAAATGAAACGCCAAATTCGAGTAAATGGTGGTCAACATCAAGCAACGATACATTATATTGAACGATACGGATATATTCCTTTGTGGATTGCAGTTAAGGTTTTATCTTTTGGTATTGTTAGTGAACTTTATCAAATTTTAAAACCAGATGATCAAGAAGCTATTGCAGAAGATTTTGGAGTTGATTCAGAACGACTTATTGTCTATTTGCCAATATTAGCTAATTTTCGTAATCTGTGTGCCCATGAGGATATTTTATATGATCATAAAGCTCAGAGAGATATTGGTAATACAAAGTATCATCAGTTATTACTAATTCCTAGAACGAATGATGAATATATCTATGGGAAAAATGATCTTTTTGCTATTGTAATTATTTTGAAACAATTGCTTCGAAAAGATGATTTTTTCTTGTTGATGAGTGAATTGGAGTATGAAATTCAAATTTTGGCGGATCGTTTAAAGACGATTTCTATTGAAAAGGTTTTAGACCGAATGGGGTTTCCAATCAATTATGGGGAGATGGTGAAATTATAATGGAAACAAATGAAATGAAAAACAGAAATGATGGTAAAATTTGGTTAGTTGGAGTTGTAATGTTCTTTGTTGGAGCAATTGGTCTTTATATGATGATGTATTTTTTTCCAGAACCTTTTGTAAAAACTATAACAGAGCAAATTATTAAAAAAGATGTTACTGTAAATGAAAATGGGATTGCTGATGCCGTAGAAAAAGTTTATGATGCCGTGGTTGTTGTAAAGACTTATTTAAAAAAGGAGTTATACGCGACTGGAACAGGATTTGTTTATAAAAAAGATGGCGATAAAGCTTTTATTCTTACTAATAATCATGTTATTGAAAAGGGTGATGCTATTTTTGTAGAATTTACTGATGGGCATACTGTGGAAACTAAAGTAGAAGGTAAAGATGTTTATTCTGATACTGCTGTATTGTCATTAAGTTCTAAGGAAATTTTATCTGTTGCAGAGATGGGTAGTAGCGAAGATGCTCGTGTTGGAGATACGTTGTTTACTGTAGGTGCACCACTAAATGCTGATACTTATTCTGGAACAGTTACTAGAGGAATTCTTTCAGGTAAAAATCGTTTGGTTGCTGTTTCTGTAGATGGTTCTACCAAAAATAATACTATGATGAGTGTATTACAAACTGATGCGGCTATCAATTCTGGAAATTCAGGAGGACCACTTGTTAATTCTAATGGGCAAGTAATAGGTATCAATTCTTTAAAACTTGCAACTACTGGAGTTGAAGGAATGGGCTTTGCGATACCTATTGAAACAGCTTTAAATTATGCTGCAAAAGAAGAAAAAGGAGAAACTATTGAACGTCCTTATTTAGGAATTGAAATGCAAAATTTTCAAGATATTAAATATTTTTCTGCAAGCTTAAGAAATATTCCTGTTGAACAAGGTGTTTATATTAGTAAAGTGGAAAAAGGATATGCTGCTGAAGTAGGTGGAATAAAGGAAGGAGATATCCTTATTAAAGTAGATGATAAAGAAGTTACGAACTATGCTTATTTACGTTATTTACTTTATAATCATAATGTTGGCGATAAAATGAAGGTAACTGTTTATCGAGAAGATAAAAATGTTGATTTAGAATTGTCTTTAACTAAAAAATAATAAATAAGTTAGTTTTCTAGCTTATTTTTTCTTTGAGCAAAACATCGTTTGTTTTATTTATCACAATACACAACATAAATCACTATTAAATTGTGAGAAGTCGTATAGTTTACAATTCTTTTGTTAAACTAACTATAGATGGTGATATTATGAAGTTAAATGCAAGTGATTACACGAAAGGTGAAATTATGAAAATTTTGCGCCAATGGACAAATTTGACTCAAAAGAATTTTGCCAGTAAAATGGGAAAGAGTAAACGAACTATTGAGCAATATGAAGCTGGTGCTGTTAATTATAATATTGAATTTTTGAAGAAGATTTCTAAAGAATTTAATATAGAGATAACTTTTAGTAAGAAAAAATAGAAATTAAAAATTTTTAATAATTTCTTTTTTTTATGGTTTATTTTTCAAATGATATTTTAAGATTGATTTTATAAAAAAACTCCTTTCACAGGAGTATATATTATAGTATTTATTATTCTTGTTCTAAATATTTTTGTAGAGCTCTTACAAATCCAGTTGCGTAATTTTCTTTATTATTTATAATGTTATTTAAGTCGCTTACATTATCCATATAACCTAGTTCAAATAAATATGGCTCAGCGGTATTATTTGATTTTTGATGTTCGTTTTTTGGGTAGGTAGGAGCATATCTTCCATCGTTTGTTGCACCAGTTGAAACCCCACCAACTTCTCTTATATAATAGTACCAAATATTGTTAGTTGTTTTATTACTTGGTTGGACATCGTCTTCTAAAATTTCTTTTTCTGTAAAAAATCTTTGATAAATACCATTTTCACTTAAATGTTGTGTTTTAGATGAAGTAACTGTTGAAGCAGAAGCCATAATTTCTTCGATAAAGTAATTTGCTAAATCAAAATTGATATCATTTGCTACATAAAGTTCTAATCCTTTTAAGTAACTTATTCCACCATTTATACCAGACGAATTATGATGTATTGCAAAGCTAAATTTTGATTTTGTATCATTTGCCATTGTAGCACTGCCCATTTTATCATAAACTTTTACTCTATCTTGTTCTGTGTTTCTTGTCATCGTAACTTTATATCCTGCTTCTTCTAATTTTTCTTTGATTTTTTGAGATACATAAAGGTTCATGTCAGATTCTTTATATAATGATCCAAATTCACAATTTCCATACCAATCGGGATCGATAATATTAGAACCATTAAAACAAACTGTTTTTCCTGGATCCGTTACATCATGACCTGGATCAATTGTAATATCATAAACATTTTCAGGAAGTGTAGTTTCTTTTATCTTAAATCTTAAAGTAGGACAATTTTCATAAGTATTCCATTCTATGTTAATTTTATTATTTTTGTGATTTTTTGTTAAAGTATAGTATTCGAGATTTTTGTAAATTGATTTATTTTCTACGGAATAATATTTAGTAGTTGTTTTTTCTTCTTCTTTTGTTTCTGTTTTTATTAGTAGGTACAAATCTTCTTCAGGAAGCTTTTCTAAATTTATTCCTTCGTTATTATTTTTACTCGTTTTGAAATTATATGTGTTTTCTTCTTGTTCTAAAATCCATGGAATTTCTAATTCCGTTTTTCCATTTGATAGAACTAGTTTTATGTTTTCTACTTGATTTTCTAAAGTTATTTTTCCTTCTAATCTTAAATGAATTCCATAAATGACGTAGTTGTCTATCGTGGCATAGGTATTCGTTTCAATGGTTTCTAAAAATTCTTTTTCTTTTATGGAACTACCTGTTATTTTTTGATATCCTAAGAAAAGAATTATTAAAAGGATTAGGGCTGAAGTGATTGGTATGGCTGTTTTTAATATTTTCTTTTTTATTTGTTTTCTTTTTCTCATATGAACCTCTTTTCTATGATACAATAATTATATCAGAGTTTTTCTTTAAACTCAAATAGGTGGGATGAAATGAAAACAGTTTTTGATTATTTAGTCTATTATAAAGATGTTTTATTTGACTCTTATTCTTTTAATGATGTAGATAGCCTTATTTTCTCACTTTTAAGTTATGTGAAGTTTGAAGGCATTGTTCCTAAAGATAAAAAAGAATCTATTTCGTTACATAAAGCTTGTGAACTTTTTTTAGAAAAGTTTAGTGAAAAGGATGCTAAAAAGGAAGATTGGCTATTTCCTATTTCTTATAAACTTGTGAAGCTTCTTGTAAATTCTAAACGTTTTTATTATGTTAAATTATATCATTTAGTTACTACGACAGATTCTAAAGGGCAGTTTGGTGCGATTACGTTTCGTCTTCCAAATGGAATTACTTACATTGCATATGAAGGAACAGATAGTTCTGTGGTTGGTTGGAAAGAAGATTTTGAATTGATGTTTCAATATCCTATTGCTTCTCAAATTCTTTCGGAAGAATATTTTAATGATACTCTAAATTTATTTGATCGTGAAATTTATGTAGGAGGTCATTCTAAGGGCGGAAATCTTGCAATGTATGCTTATATGAATGGTAAATCTTATTATAAAAAACGAGTAAAGTTAGTTTATAATTTTGATGGCCCTGGTTTTTTAGATGATATTCTTTTTTCTTCTCTTTATCAAGAGATGTCTACTAAGTTACGTATGTTTGTGCCAAAAGATAGTGTCGTCGGGATGATTTTAGGGCATGGGGAATATGTTGTTGTGAATAGTAAAAATAAAGCTATTATGCAGCATGATGCTTCTTCATGGGAATGTTTTGGTGGCTATTTTGCGACAACAACTTTGTCGAAAAAAAGTGAGAAATTGGAACAAAATTTGAAAGAATATTTAAATGGGATGTCTTTAGATGAGAAAAAAAGTTTTGTGAAAACATTTTTTGCTATTTTTGAAAAATCTAGTATTACGAATATTATGCAATTAAAGGAATTTAAGATTTCTACTTTATTATCTATTTTAAAAGAAGTTACAAATGTACCAAGTAGTACAAAACGTAATTTGGTAGCTATTTTGCGAATGTTAATAACTGGAATGAACTAATTCTCACGGATTTTATCTTTTATCATACATTATGATAGGAGGTATTTTTATGGCCAAAAAAATCGTGATTGATGCTGGGCATGGAGGAGCGGATCCTGGAACTAGTGCAAATGGAATTGTGGAAAAAGATTTGACTTTGAAGATTAGTGAATATTTACATCAGAGATTTGATGAACTTGGTATTCCAAATGAAATGACAAGAACTGGAGATACTACGTTGGGTCCTAGTGAGAGACCTAAGAGAGCCCAAAGCTTTTATGGCAATTCTAGCGATGTAATTTTGTTATCTAATCACATAAATGCAGGAGGTGGCGAAGGTCATTGTGTAACAAAGGAAGTATAATGATTAAAGCCAAATAATTATTTAATAAAGTGCTTATGTTATAATTGATCTAGTAATAGAGTATATTTTCATTTTAAGATGGAATATGCTTTATTTTTGTTTGGAGGTAAATTCTATGTATAAAAAAACAGAATATTTCTATAAAAAGCAAAGCCAATATAAGAAGATAAAGATTTGGACATATGTATTATCTTTCTTTGTAACTTTGTTGCTATTATCTTTTAGCACAACAAAGAATTATGTTATACCATTAATAATAATTTTTATATTAGCAATTTTTATTATGAAAAAAATATATGAAAAAATATTAAATGAAAAACTTTACTTTAATTTCAATAATAAAAATAATAGCGGTGTGCTATTAGATGATTTAATAAATGAAAAAAATGTTTGTTAAATATTTAAAGGACAATAACTTGTATAATAAAGATACAATTAAGTGTATTTTAGATCATTATAGATGTTTTATAAAGACTAAAGCAGTAAATGGCAATTTTTTTGCAATTTTGTCTATTATAATTACAATATCATTAACTTTTGTAACTAAAGAAGGTTTTGATGTTAAAAACTTTAGTGCAGTAATGCCATATATATTAAGTTTAATTTTTGTTTTTATATTGATTTATTTTCCTATAAGCAAAGTCATAACATTAAAAAATGTTTTTACTGAAGAAGATGGATTAGAAGAAAGATTAGAGAGTATTTTTAGTGAATTATATATATAATTTAATGAAAAAAATAGTATAGAAAAATTAAAAAAAGAATCTAAAAAGATAAAAACGGTGAGGCAAAAAAAGACTAAAAATAAGTGATTTTTATTAACTATCGGAGATTATTTTACGGGTTTTAGGGATATTCCCTAACAAGAAAATGGGTGTGTAGACACCATGCTTGATAGTTTAAAATACCACATCTATATATGTGTTTTTTGTATGTGAAAATTACAATCAGAAGATTTTATTATTTTATGCTAAATTTCAAGTAGAAACTGGAATTATGTAAGAAAAAGTGTAAAGTTGAT
>CANSRG010000046.1 GCA_947649355.1 uncultured Mycoplasmatota bacterium
TTTCAATAATTATCACTTTTTTGTATCTACACACACTATTTGACAATTATCCCTTATAAATTAGTAAACTCCTTTTTTGTTAATTTTTCTATCAATCTTTTATGAACTGGTTTTATAAAATCAGCAATATCATTTTTTGTTGCTTTTTCAAATGCAATCCATTTGACTCCTTTACTTTCGTTTTCTTTAAAAGTTAGTATATCATTTTCATCTGCTTCTAATAAATACACAACATCTAAATGAGTATGGGCTGGAACGTATTTTCCTCTTTTTATATGTCCCTTTACAGGAAGAGCTGAGATTGCAAAGATAGAATTATCTAATATTTTTGTTTTTAAACCTGTTTCTTCTTCAACTTCACGAATAGCAACAGACAGTAAATTATTTTCCCCATCCGCATGTCCACCAGGATAAATCCAAGCATCATAAATATTATGATATACAACAAGCATTTTTGTTTTCTCTTTGTTTACTACAAATGCAGAAGATGAAAAATGACCAAATTCATTTTCTCTAGTTAATACATCATCAAAAGTATCAATCCATTTTAATATATATTCTTTCATTTTTTCTTCGGTTTCATCAAATGGAGTATAATTTTTAATTTGTTCTTTTATATTCATTCTTGTACCTCCTCATATAATTTTATCCATCCAAGTTTAAACCATAAATTGATTTCTTCATAACATCCAACATCCTGACTTGGTACTTTTAAAATTACTAGTTCAATGTTTTTATTATAAGTTAATTTTTGTGATAATCCAAAAAGCAATTCAGCATATGTTTCATAACCAATATATCCAACTATGCCATTCTTATCTTCATTCATTAAAAACAACATATCAGTTTTAGTAATGTTTTCTAAAAATTCAGTATGTATATTTGGATATAATTCCATAAATTTTGATTCTTCAATTGCTCTTGGATAATCTAATATTTCATAATCCTTACTTTCAAAGATTTTTAACCATTTATTTACCTCTTTTTGAAGTTTAGCACTTCCGGCAATTACTACTTTCTTCATCAAAAATCTCCTATCATCATTCAATTATCTTCTTTACATTATCTTCAACATTTCCAACTAATTGAGTAATTTTTGGCAATTCATAAAAAGCAACAGTATTTAAAATATTAAAATTTTCTTCAGTAGCCGAACATAAAAATATTTTTTTATTTAATGTTAAAGCCATTCCTAATTCAATATGAGAGCCTCTTCCTCCTGGTAATAACATAATGACAACATCTGCATCAGCAACACCTTGTGATTCTAAGCTTGCATATTTTATCATATCTTCTTTTCTTATATCATTACTAATATTTTTTACCCAATCGTAAGTTTGTTTCCATCCATTTTCTTTTAATAAATTTGCATATGTATTTACTAAATCACAATTTTTCATTCCAGAGCCTATATAAAATTTCATCAAAAAGCCTTCTTCCTCTTAAAATATTTTATCTTTCTTTTTTTATAAATATTCTATTATAAATTTATGTATATTAAAACCCAAACTTTCTTTATCTCAAAAAGTTCGAGTTTGGTATCAATCTGGTGCTGAAAGCAGGATTCGAACCTGTGACCTATGCGTTACGAGGGCATTGCTCTACCAACTGAGCTATTTCAGCAAATAAATTGTAATTAAAATACTTTTTAAGTATATAAGAAATATTTTATTATGTAAATTATTTTTTCTTTAAAAGTTAAATTCTTAGCTAATATTACTAAAATATATAATTTTTTATAAAAAATGAAAAAAAAAGTTGAAAATGCATATAAATATGTTATAATGGAAATATGTAAAAGAAATGCAGATGTAGTTTAATGGTAGAACTTCAGCCTTCCAAGCTGACCACGTGGGTTCGATTCCCATCATCTGCTCCATTTAGTTTAAAACACCTAGTGTTTTAATATAGAAATAATTTTTTTAAAATCATTTAGTAGTGTATCAAAAAAATTAAATCTTAACGAATTGATAGTACATTGTACTATTTTTTCTTGTTCAAAATTAGTATGTGTATAAATATTCAAAGTAGTACTTACTTTTGAATGTCCTAAACGACGTGACACCTCATTTATAACAATTCCCTTATGTATTAACAAAGTAGCATGTGAATGCCTAAATTGATGTTGGGTTATAGGACGTATACAAGCATTTTTACAAGCCTTTAGTTTATATCTATCAATCGAAGTAGGGGATAAAGGTTTCAATCCACCAAATATAAAATAATCTTGTGTAACTCCATATTTCTTTTCGTACAACAACTTTAATTCTAATAATTCCTTAACCATTTTCTTATCAAGTAATATTTTACGTACCGAAGAATATGTTTTAGGTGTATCAAATTCACGTTTTCCATGTCTATGGATAGTTTTATCTATTTTAATATAATTTCCCTGTAAATCGCTAAATTTCAATGCCATAGCCTCACTAGGACGTGTACCTACAAAAAACATAAATTCAAAAAATCTTTTATATACAATATCATCTTTATCAAAACCACTTATAAATTGATTAAATTCTTTCAATGTATAAAAATCATGTTTATCTAATTCATAATGCTTTCTAAAATTACCCATTTCATCCAAATAATTACATTCTAAATATTTTGGAATTAAATAATTAAGAAAGGTTTTAAATGTATAAAATAATTTTTGATTATATCGATTACTAAAATTATGTGATTCAATTTCTTGATACCATTTTTTTATCTTATCTTCTGTAATTTCTATAGTTACATCATTTTCTTTTTCAAAATAAGGAATTATCCTTGAATTAAAATCATTTAGTAGTGTTTCAAAACTTTGTTTTTTTTGTCGTTTCATAACAAATTTAAAATATTCTTCATAAGCCTCTCTAAAACTCATGTTATTTTACCCCCATACTAAAACCACCTCAAATCTATAAAATAGATTATAAATGATTTATTTTCTTTTTTCAATTATTTTCTTTTAAGCATTGAATTACGTACATATTCATATAATTCTTTAGACTCTTTTGTTAATAATAAATATTTTTCTTTAGAATAATCACTATAACATTGTTCAGATAATTCCAAATTATAAAATCCAGCGTCTAAAAGAAAATTCAATAACTTACTACATTGTTTAGTCGTAAATTCAATTACAATCTTATTATTTTCGTTAACTTTCATTCTAATAACTCCTTTCTTAATATATATTGTAACATATCGTTACACAAAAGTCAATGAAAATATGTAACGCGGTGTAACTTTCAAGAAAAATGTGATATAATAAGAACAGAAAGGAGCAAGTAGTACCTTATGAACAATTTAAAAAAACTTAGAAAAGATAATAAACTATTACAAGAAGACATTGCTAAAATAATAAACATATCAAGAGCAGGATATACAATGTACGAAACAGAAAAACGTGATATACCTACAAAAGTATTGCACACACTAGCAGATTATTATAATACTAGTATCGATTATATTTTATGTAGAACTAACCAAACAGAACCATATCCAAAAAACAAAACATAGCAAAATACAAATGCTATGTTTTGTTTTGGAAACATTGCGAGGGAATGCGACTTTCAGTCGCGCAATGTTTCTTACTTTTTCTTTTAACAAAGAAACAAAAAGAGGAACATAAGGTTTTTCTAAATTTTAACCTTTATTTTGACGATCACATTTTAACCTTTGAAACTAGATTATTATATAAACACTTCTCATATCTCTTTTTTATTGACAACAGGAACCCGTCTCGTGATTGAAACGCATTAAGAAACACACAAATCATATATGTAAGTAAGTGCATTGTAGCTTTGTGCGTTTCGCTTTCGCCAATGCTATCACTTCATCGCCTATTATAAATAAAAAAGTCCTATAAACTATATTGAAGTATAAAAGACATTTTTACCAAATTTAGAAAAAAAAGAAAACTATTTAGTCTCCTTCATTCCAAAAATCAAAATCTATTGTTTTTGACATTTTATCAAAATCTTTAAACATCTTTACAAACTTACATAATACATAATCAATAAACAGAACATTGATTACTAATAACATCAAGATAAATACTATCATTCAATTACACCTTACTTTCTCTTATGCTTACAAAGTATTAAAGAATCTACAAACTCTATAGCACTTGAAATTAAACGATTTAAAGAAATTCCTAAATTAACAGCTAATGCAGTAAAAATCACATACATAAATGGATTAACCATAATCCAAAATTCTTTAGACATCATTCAATTACACCTCCATTTCTCATTACTATTTCATCTAATTCTTGCAACATTTTTAAACGTTCTTTTCTTTTCACGAGTTCTCGTTCATAGAACATTAAATCCTCTTTATCAAATTGAGAACTTAAACTTGGATAATTCATTTGATATGCTTTATGTCCAACCCTCGACAAACAGACACAAGCTCTAAAAATATAGTCGTGTCTATTCTCAACTTGTTCTATACTCATCATCGATTTAATCTCACGTAACATCTTCTTTTGTTTCGTTGTATACATCATTAAACACTCCAATCTCTATTATTTATTTCATTATAATACGAATTATCATGATTATAACGTTGTGCACTAATCATCGCATTATGACTATTAACTAAGTCTCTAATAATCATGTAGTTACGTCTAAACGCATCCCATATATTTTCCTTTTGAACAAACTTCATTAAAATGCCTAAATCAACATAAGTATCACAATTCTCAATAAAACTTTGAATAGTAATTACTTTATCGACTTCAGGAACATCTTTTGAAACTAAATCTAAAAACTTTCTTAATAGCTTATCTGAATTTGATTTCACATCATCTGCACTATACTGATACTTATTATCACAACCAAAATGAATTAAATATCTAAGACAACCATTTAAGCTTTTCTTTACAGGTTCTATCAAGTTTTCTGATATAGATAATCTCTTTGACAAAGAAGAAATAGTACAAGCATTTTTTAATTTAAGTACATAATGATAATGGGGTTTCTTAATTTCACCTAAATGATATTTAACAGAACCATCTTCATTCAAAACATCTTCCTCAAAAACATCATTGTCATGTTTACAATAAACTACTTCTCCTTCTTGCAATAAATTAAATTTCTGTATATCGAAATTTTCATCATCTTCATAAATAACAATCGTAAAATTATAAAATCTTTTATTTTTCATATTCTAGCACCTTTAGAAATAATAATAAAATAAGTCAATTCAATAGGACATACTCCAAAAAGTTTTTTCAAAGATATATTCAAATCTAAGTCCAAAAGTTCTTCAAGAGTCAAGTTCATATATTTTTTACCTTCTTTCTTCAAATTACATAAATTACATATAGTAAATCTGTATTATGTAACCTTTTTATGTAAAAGTATAAAAAATTACATAAATTACATAAAAATTACATTATAGACGTAGCCCATGTAATTTTTATGTCAAATTACAACATAAAAGTTACATTTTATTAAAATAAGACAGAGTTAGGCTACTTGGTGGGGTTGCCCCCTTTGGGGCAAACCCCCACCAAAATAGACCTACAGAGCCACATATCTTACTTTAGGCCTTGTCTTGGAACGAGTCTTGAACTCGTTCCGCTTAGAATACGCGAAAGGAACAATAATTCCTTTCGCTATATGGGGAGAACCCCATTCCCCCTTATGAAAGTAGTAAAAGAGGGTGATTTTAAAGAATAATGCTTACGCATTGACCCCTTTAAATCATAAAGATTACTCTTCGATTAAATTTAATCGACGTTTAAAGGTAACTTACGGATAATATATACAAATATCCAATACCCAATTTTCGCAGAAGTCCAAACTAACAAAAGGCTAAAAATAGACTTCACAACTTCAAACGAAATAATATACGTATAAATAAACGATAAACAATTATCCAAATAAACTTTCAAAGAGCCAAGTGCAGATTGAAACGAAATTCCACCACTTGGCAAATTAAGAGGTAATAATCCAATTAAAAACTCAGTAATAACTATTAAACTATTTATAATCAACAGAAACACCTCCCAAAATCTTGAGCAATTCACGATAACAATAATTTGTAAACCAACCAACTAAAAGCAAGCTCATAATTACTTTTACAATGGATGTAATGCTATCAAAATAACTCATAGTTTTAGAATCAAGACATGCTCCGTTTGGTGGAATAATCTGTAAACCACTCATTTCTTTAGGCAAGCTCGTTTCAGGCAAACATATTGAAGTAAAAGGACCAGGATTAACCAAAATGAATTGAATTTCTTCGACTACAAAACTAACAGACTCACCTAAAAAACCAAGTTTCTTATTCATCGTATTTGTAAGCTTATTTATATTCTCTTCTAAATCATGTGTATTTGGAATTACTATAGAAACTAATAAATCCCAAATTGATTTAAAAGGATTTGACAAAAATTGAAATATATTATCTAGTACACTATCAACTTTTTCTTGTCTTTTTTGTTCAGGAGACTTATGTTCAAACACTTTTTTATAAGTCATTGACATGTTATTATTAGCATCTTTTACTTTATAATATACATTGTATTGACCATATTCTTTATCCAAAAAATTATAAATAGAACTAGTACTTTCATACCAATTGTCACTATCCAAACTAAAATAATACTTAACAATTTCTAAATTTTGAGGACTATAAGAGTCACTTAAATCAATAGTAATTGTTTTTTCTGTATCATCTATCTTTGAAATTGCTACAGGAAGTATACTATCCGTTATTTCAAAAAATTTAGAATAATGCAATGATTTATTTTCATTTTTAATTGCCTCAACATAAATTTTATAGACTCCATTTGATAAATGTTCAAATGTATGATCATAGGCTGTCCCAACATAAGAAAGTATATAATCGTCATTTTCATTCCATAAAGTATATTGAAAATTAGTATCAGTAGTATAACTTTTACTATTCGTAATAGATACTTTAAGTGAAGAATTATCAATCTTTTCTATTTTAAAAGTAGGAGTAACCAATTCATTACATTCATAATTTAAATTAGAATCTATTCCTATTAAAAAAGATTTTTCAACATATTCTTCACTTGAAACAACATCTTGATAAATTTTATCTTTCAAAATCACTCGTACATAATTACTTCGATGACCTGTATACGAAACCGAAGGAACAGAACAAGAAAAATGAGCGATATTATCACTAGAATAAGTAACGTCACAACGATAATCATCGTTTGTTAAATACACTTTTGGAGAAACTAATCCATAATATACTTCAATATTCTCTAACAATTTTTCATTTGTCTCTTTAAATTGAATATCTCTTGCAAAAATAGTTCCTTCAATATTACATGCTTTTCCATTTTCACAATTCATTTGAACTCGATTATTTGTTCCAAAAATAATCTCATTTGTATTTTGATAAAAGGATGTAGTAGAATTTGTATGTATTAAAACTGGACTAAAATAACCTTTAACAGCATAAATAGAAGTATAATCTTCTCGAAAAGAAAGTGGAAGATTTTTTAATTCATTTTCATGACTCCATTTATATTTTCCTTCATTAAATTCTAAACTAATACTTTCTTTTGCATTTACTATAGAACCAAAAAAGAAAAGTGGTATCAATGCAATCAAAAATAAAGAAACTTTAATATAATTCATCATATTACACACCTACCATTTTCAAAATAGAAAACAAAAAGATAAAAACAATCATAATCCCTAAAATAGATAATAAAATAGGTTTAATATCATCAAACGATATTTGTGAACTTGTAGTAC
Organism: uncultured Mycoplasmatota bacterium; assembly: GCA_947649355.1. Classification (GTDB taxonomy): domain Bacteria; phylum Bacillota_I; class Bacilli_A; order RF39; family UBA660; genus Ventrenecus. The sequence continues at coordinate 7,731 of CANSRG010000046.1, forward strand.
TGGAAAAATTCAAAGTTCTTATATAAAATTTTCTTTCATTTATTCCTAAACTATAATAAACACCATTATAATCACTATTTTTAACAAGTAACTTGTAGGAGAAACTTTCATCTTCATAAACGTGTTTTTCAATAGTCAAACCTGGATTACAAACAATCGCAGTTTCATGCCAACCAAAATCATTTTGCTGCTTTTCTTTATCTACAAAACAAACATGAGCATAATTTGAATAATTTTCATATCCACTATATTTTGAATGATTATTAGAATTTACACTTTTACAAACATAATATAAATTATACTTACTAAAATCAAATTTACTTTTTCCATAAAAATCATTTGCAGCATATATTAGACTTTCTATTTGTATCAATTCTTCATTTGTAAGTTCTTCTCTAGAACAAGTTAAACTTGTATGAGTAGCACCATGAACATCTTTCAAAAAAAATAAAGGTAAAACAATCAATAAAACCAATAAAAATTTCTTCATAAATACCTCATTTTTTAAACTTGTCCCACAAATAATTCAAAAATTTATAAAACAAAAAGATAAATACCATATAAACTAATTGATTCGCCATTTTCTAACCTTCTTTCATAAAATTAGGATTGTAAGGATGTCCATTCCATTCTTTTTTATAACGTTTCATTTTTGCATATGTATCATAACATTTATATAGCTTTGGATAATGAAACCAAAACTTTCTACATAAAGTATCAAACTTTACACCTTCACTTGTTTCTTGAACAGTATCACCGTCAATCAATGTATTCATTTGAATAAGACCTAAAAAATTTTTACATAAAACAACATATTTCATTTGTTCTCTTAAAGGTTTTGCTATTCTCGTAAATACTTGTGAAGTTCCAACAATGTGTTTTCGTTGTTTTCTTTGTTGTGCAAATTCTGTCATTTCTTCAATCGTAATATTTTTACTTTCTAAAGAATTCCACTCCAAATGTATTTCATCAATCAAATACAAAATGCCATACTCGCCATTCTCAACTTTTAAACAATCTATGCCAGTATATTCAAATACACGTTCCGAATGTGGTATTCCCTCAATCTCTACATTCGTAAAAAACATACATTTTGGATATGCCTCTAAGATTTTTAAACAATATTGAACAGCCGATAACGTTTTTCCTTTTCCTTGACTCCCACAAAAAGTTATTAAACCATCAGGCTCAAAATAATCTGGATGATTCTTTTTAAATTCACGTTTATATTTTATAGTAGAAATTAAATCTACAGGATTTAAACCACCTTTTAAAAATTTTTTGTAAATCATAATTTACCTTTTAATGACTTCAAAAAAATTTTAGCTAAAAAAATAGTGACTGTTAAAATTACTAAAAATGGCATTACTTCTTTTAGTACACTCGCTATAAGATTCGCGCTTTCTGTAAAATCCATTAAAAATCATCCTTTCTATTTTTTTATGGAATAAAGAGGACATATGAATTACATACGTCCACTTCGAGCACCATTTGCGATTTTGCTTGTAATAAATCCGTATCCCCAATAGAACACGAAGAATGCAAGTGCAAATGGTAACACTTTTGCAACTAAGCTTACTAATAACTCTACATTAACAACACTAGTAATAGCAGTTAAAATAGGTTCAAAAGTAGCTGCAGTTACAGAAGTAGTAGTAGTTGTTCCACCATCTTCCATAGTTTTCACCTTCCTTCCCTCGAAAAAAAGGCTTTAAAATTATAATTAGGGGGTAGTGGTTGGACTCGAACCAACATTCCAGGTCCAGGTTTCGGAATTGTGCACAACCGACTCTACCAATTGAGTTACACTACCATAAGTCATTCCAAAATAGAAAAAGTTTTAGGAGTTTTTTTTAATATGGGGTGTTTAAAAAAATGTTTTTATACTATTTTGGAATGTATAATTCAAAAATTACTTACTTTGAATATTAGATTGAGTATTTTTTAACAACTCTAATTCTGCGTCACTCATAAATACTCTTTTTTTAGTAGTTGGAGTAATATACACATCTAACGCACTATACGGGTTATTTGTCTTACTTGAAATCGCGTTTACAATTACAGCTTTTACGATTTTTACTTCTTGACCATTCATATTTTAATCTAGCTCCTTTCTAACGATTTCATGAAATACAACCGGGAAATGATTTAAATAGTTTAATTGCATTTCATATATCCATTAAACCACCGATTTTTGCTATCTCCATAAAATCACAAAAAAAATCTAAATGATCATTTAAATTTTTTCACACATAAGCCAAGCAAGTAACACTAAATTTAAAGTCAAAAGAATATCGGCTAAAAACAAAGAATGAAAAAGAAAACTATTTAATAAAGCCAAAAACAGATTTAAATAACATAATTTATCAATTAAATTATCATGCATTCCACACACACACCTCACTTTATATCAATATATCTTTCATCTGTCGATGTATAAAAATACTCGATTAAACAAATTTCAAGTAAATCCGATGTTTCATCATCACATTTATGTATTAAAAACTCTAATAGTTCTTTTACTTCTTCAAATTTCAATAGATTATTAGATTCTATTAAAAGTTCCGTTATTTCTTCTTTTGTCATTTTTTTACCTTCTTTCTTAATTAAAATAGTCTCTATATTGTAAATAAAATTCTCTGACATACTTAGCGCACGTACTTGAAAACAACAAGTCCATGTCTAACTCAGTGTTTACAATATAAGAGCCAGATTTATAAATTGAACATACATATTCATTAAACACTATTAAATCAACAAAATTACGATTTTTAATCACGTATGCTTTTCCTTTTTTTATTCTTTCGTCATAAATTCCTTCTAATTCACATCTATTATTCATTTTCTTTTACCTTCCTAATCTAAATATGTATATAGTTTATAGGTTTTTCTACCCACAACTACATTTATATAGTCATTTCCGTCTTTAAATTTTCTTACTAATTCATAAATTGGAATTTTAACCACTCTAAATAAATCTTCGTATGATTCAAAACAACTAACTACATTGTCATTTAAATCATACATAACATAATAGTTATTTTTTTGTAACTCATTTTTTGTATAATTCATAACAAAACTCCTTTTCAATTTGAATTACACAAGTGGGGGAGAGTCCCATCATCTGCTCCATTGACGAATCTGTTCGAACTTTTCGGACATTGATATATAGAAATCAATCGAAAGATTGGTTTCAGACTGTTGACAAATAGGTAAAAAAGTTACTTATTTGTCTTTTTTTGA
>CANSRG010000047.1 GCA_947649355.1 uncultured Mycoplasmatota bacterium
AGTATTTGAATCGACCACATGTATTTTTGTATTATTGATAATATAAATTTCATTTTTTGTAGCATCGTAGGCAAAATCATTTGCATGACCAAAACTAAAAGTCATTGTTCCATTTTTTTCAATATCAGCAAGTGTATAATCTTCTTTATTATAGATTAGTAAAGTTACATTATCTGTAGGATTATCATTTATTACTGCGACTACAAAATATTTATCAGTCACTATCATTCCTTGTACAGAAGTGAATCCCTCAGGCTTTTCTATTTCTAATACTTTTGTATAATTTATTTGAGTCATTTCTTCTTTCGTCATTGCATTTCCTAAAAGAGGAAACAAAAAAATAAGTAATAATATTGCTAAGTAACACTTTTTCATCTTAAACCACCTTTCAATAAAAAGATAACATGTATTTTTTTGAATTTCTAGGAAAGATATAAAAAATCAAAATTATCTTTACACAAACTTGACTACTTCTCTATTTGTTCGAAATATTCTACTGTTTTTTTAAGACCACTTTCTAGAGATACTGCTGGCCGCCAACCAATTGAAAATAATTTATCGTTATTTAATTTTGTACGAGCAAATTTTACATATTGGTTTTTATTTTCTTCTAAGTGAAATTCTACTGTTAATTCTTTTTCTTTGAATAACTCTGTTAATAAAATTGCTAAATTTTTAATAGATATTTCTTCTAATTCATTTGAAATATTATAAATTTCATTTTTATTTTCATCTACTGTAATCATGATTAGTGCATTTACAGCATCTGTTAAATAACAAAATGCTCGTAGTGCAGAACCAGCACTTTTTAAAACAATATTTGTATTTGTTACAACATTACTTATTAAATCAGACATAATTCTTCCATCATTATGAATAATCATTCCTGGTCCATAAGCATGTGCTAATCTAGCTATTTTATATGGTACTTTGTATTCATAGTTATAATTTATTATAAGATTTTCTGCAATTCTTTTACTTTCAGGATAACAAGATCTTAATTCTGTACAATCTAATATTCCCATATCTGTTTCAAATATTTCTTCTTTATCTTCTGGCATTTTTCCATAGATTTCACGAGTAGATGTAAATACTACTTCCGCATTTTTTTCACGTGCTAGTTTTAATACATTTAAAGTTCCTGTGACATTTGCTTCAATAATCTCTACTGGATTTGAAACTATGTTTTTAGGATTTGCAGAACTAGCCATATGAACAATATAATCTAAATCTTTATCAATGTTTAGTGGTGAAGTAACATCTTCTACAACAGGTATTACATCTTGACGTTCTTCTAAACAAACCATTTTATTTAATTTTTCTTTATTTCTTACTAAGGCATAAATTTTTATATTGTAAGATTGTGTATCATTTAAATACATTAAAAAGTACATATAATAAGAAGCTAACATTCCTGTTGCGCCAGTAATTAAAATACTTTTATTTTTTAATCTTTCATAATTTTTACAAGTTTGTAACATAAGTTGCATGTCTTCTTGTACGATTTTATTCTTGTACATTTTCTTTTCCTACTTTCTCTTCTTTTCTTCTTTTGTAAATGGATTCTGCTAACGCAATGTCTTTTGGTGTTGTTATTTTAATATTATCATAATCTGTCATTGTAACATGCAAAGGATATCCAAAATAATTCATTAAAGTACAAGAATCAATAAAATCATATTTTAAAATTCCTTGAGCTTTTAGATGTCCTTCATAGATATCTTCAAGGATAAAGCATTGAGGAGCTTTAGCAATTAAGGAAGAATTTCTTTCAGGAATACTACAAACTGTTTTTTCATCATCCACGATTAAAAATGTTTCTGTAGCAAAGACACAAGAAATCGCACTTCTATGTTTTCTTGTTACAAAAATATTTTCAGAGATAAGCTCATCTGTAACAAATGGTCTTACTCCATCATGAATTAAAACAACAGAGTCTTTTGGATACATTTCATAAGCTTTTTTTATCCCATTAAATATTGACATTTGACCCGTTTCTCCACCTTCTACAATGGCAGTAACCTTTGTCAAGTTATAATCTTTAATCATTTGTTTTAAAGGTTCTATCCAACTTTTTAGTACAGAAATTACTATATAATCAATGTCTTTATTTTTTTCAAACCATTCTAATGTATGAATGATGATAGGTTTTTCAACGATTTTCATAAATTGTTTTGGTCTATCTGTTAAGCCCATTCTTTTTCCAACCCCACCAGCAAATATTACAGCTATGTTCATTATACACTCCTCTTTCTTATTTTTCTGTTATAAATATATCGTCTTTTCTAAAGATTTGCAACTAATTCACAAGTTTTTTACACTTTATTGATTTTATCTGCAATAATTTGAACAATGGTAGATGTTGCATTTCCATTTTCTTTTAAGCCCATTTTTTCAAAATATTTTTCTAATTCTTTTAAATATGTTTCTTTTTGAAAAGATAAAATATTTGTAATCAATTCTTCTGTAGTTTTTGAAAACGGAAAAGGAAGAGTTCTTAAATCAAAGTACAATCCTCTTTCTTGTTCATATTTTTCTAAATCATTGGCAAAAATAAAACCTGGCTTTTTTAACATTGCAAAATCAAATATACAACTTGAATAATCTGTTATTAGTATGTCACTTGCGATAATTAGTTCTTGTATATCTGGATATTTTGTCATGTTAATAATTTTTTTATTATTTTCTTTCCCTAAAGTATCATTTTTTTCCATAAGTGGATGAAGTCGATATGCAACAATCCAATTTTCTTTTTCCTCTTTATTTAACATTTCTTCTATTTGTTCTAAAGAAATTCCATAATTTTGGTTGTTTTGATCTCTAAATGTAGGTGCATATAACAAAATGGAAGTATTTTCATTTAAATTATAGTAATTTTGTACTTTTCTACGAATTTCTAGATGTTTTTGATTTTGAAATAAAATGTCATTTTTAGGATACCCACATTCTAGTATTTTTCCATTATACCAAAAAGCTCTTTTATAGATTGAAGTCAACCAATCACTATTAGAAATTAGTAAATCTGTCAAAAGAGAATTGTGTTTTGTTCTTTTTACAATATCTTTTTCTAATTTTTCTTGCGCGTCACCTTCTATTTTTTTCATCCCTAAACCGCCATGCCATGTTTCAATAAAAAACTGTTTTTTTCTTTTTATAACCCACTCTGGCTTAGTATGACTATCTACCCAAACTTTTGATGTTGCAAGATGATAAATCATTAAGATACTACCCCATTTTGCTTGCATGATTTTTTCATTCATTTCAAATTTTTCTTTATATAACCATACTTGTTTTATATTAGGATGCAAAGAAAGTAGTTCATCTGAGATATATTTTGGATTATCACCATAACGTTTTCCTGAAAAACTAGAAAATACTACTTTATCTTGCAATGGAAAGAGCCAAAATAGATAAAACCAAAATCTTGTATATATTTTTTTTATTAACATTTTCATAGTTGTCCCTTCTTTCTTAATATGAAATTTTTAAACATATAAAACAAATCAAGAAAAGATTTTCTCATTAAGAAAAATATTAAAAATATTATTGAAACATAATATATTGTAAAGCCTAATATGGAATTTAAGGATAGACCTAACATTAAAAATATAATAATTCCCGTAAATAAGCAAAATACTTCTTTTAATTCTAATTTAATTTCTTTTACTGAGTGCCAACATATAAAGAACCATAGTATTACAGATAAAAGTGTTGCTACTGCAATAGATAAGTTACTTTTATATAACCAAGCTAGAATACTATTTAATAAAATACCATTTAAAATTACAATAAGTAATTGTTTAAAATAAATAGACTGTTGTTTTCTTGATTTGTAAACATTAACATAAACACCTTTTATGATAAGATACAATGCTTGGGTGGCGAATAAAAAGAAAATGATTGGCGTTGCCTCAAGATATTTATTTAAGTAAGTTTCTAAAATAAATTTTACGGGAAATGCACTCCCAATTAAAAATAATCCCAAGATAACACACCAAGAACTAATTTGTTTTATTTCGTTATTATTTTTATTTTTACAAAAATAATTATACATTGTAGATACTATGGGTGTAATAAAAACGGTAATTAAGTTTTCCATCCTAACAGAAAATGAATAGTATGCAAAATCACTTACAGTAAGCATAATTTTTACAAACCACCTATCAATACTTGTCATAATAATAGATGAAAAATTTCCTAACATTAACACAACACCATTTTTAGTGTTTTCCATAAAATTTTGTATAGAAAATTTTATGGAAAAACTTTTTTTCAATTTTGTACAAACACTTATTTCTAAAATTATGTATACTACATAATCTACAATTACTGTTATTAAAATGTACCAATTGGCATTTTGAATGGAAAAACAAAACAGTAAAATCATTGTTCCTACAAAAGATAAAATACTTGTAACATTCATAATTCTGCTATAATTTTTAAAAAGACCAGTTGCTTGAAATAAGTTTTTATATACGGTTGCAAGATTTAATGGAAGAATGCTTAATGAAAAAAACAAAATTACATAATCTTTCAGGATTAAAGAAATAAAAAGCGCTGGAATTGTAAAAAATAATTGTAAAATAAATGTATTTCCTCTAGCTATATTTATTTCTTCTTTTTTAATATCCTCAAAATTTTTACCACCATATTTTAAATATAGTCCATCTAAATAGCCAAAGTGTAAAAGACCTACATAAGATACATATAAAAGATATGTTTGTATCATCGCGTAAGATTCTATTGAAAGATATTTGGGTAATATAAAACCCTTAGCTAAGCTTATAATTAGATTGATAACATTTGCGATAAAAACATAAAAAATTCCTTTTTTTAGACTCATACTATAATCTCCCTTTTTTAAATGGATGAAAGATTTTATTATGAATATCGACATACAAGTTTTTTAAATAATCTTTATTATATACTATCGTTGGATAAAACACGATACATACTGTAAATAAAATCATTCTCGTAGAAAATAAGAAACTAAAATTTGCTTCATTAAAATATGTAAACAAAATATAAAAACAATTGGTTGTTAAAAATAAGAAACAATAATCTTTTTTTTGAATCGCTAATGCTAGTTTAGAAGAAAAATAAGCGATTAACCAAGCAATTAGTATGGAATATACAGCTGTGAAAAAATATCCAAGATACCCAATTGATAATGTCCAATATCCTCCATAAAATCTAGTTTTATTGTTCATGTATCGTGTTACTATGTTTGTTGGTGAAACGATATACATAATTTTTGTTAGTCCATATTGAGGATCAAATTTATCAACCCCTGTTAATCCTGCATATAATTCATTACATAAAACTTTAAAATCCAGGCCTAATTCATTTTCGCGAACATATTTATCATATCCCCAAAACATATGAGATTGTAATGAGAAAATTCTAGAAATCAATTGTTCTACTGGAGTATCTTTTTTATTATTTTTAGAATATTTGTATAATACTCCACCTAGTAATACACAAACAATCATTAACACTATGGTGATTTGTTTTAGTGAAAAGAACCCTTTATTTTTTCTTTCATGAAATAATTTCATTAAGTATGGAATAAAGAAAAATGCTGAATAAACTAAAAATGGATAAAATTTCTCACCAAACAAAATTCTATAAACTATCATTAAGATATAGTATAAGAAAGACATAAATTTTGTTTTCTTTTTTGTAGATTTTTCGGAAAACATCATTCCATGAAATACTAAGAAGTAAATTGAAAAAGTACTTTGTATGATACTTGCAAAAGGTAGTTTTGAATAAGTTGAGTAAAAATTAAAATTAGTTATTTTAGGAGTAAATAAAGGTATTCCTGAGATATATAAATTTGCATATAAATAAACTAAAACTAAAATGCTTAAAATATAAATTGTATTTTGAAGAAACTTTGTATTTTTTATAATTGATTCTTTTAGTTTACTTGATTTATTTTTTTCTAATCTATCTGATATAAATTTTGGAGTAAAGATAAATAATGGTAACATGATAAAAATAAATGCAATGGATGAACCAGTAAAATAAGAAATTATATCTTGTTCTGATATGTATGTACCACTATCAATATATATAATGGAAACTAATGACCAAATAGCATAAAAGAAAAAAAGAATTAAAAATGGAATAGAAGTTCCGTGATGATTATAAATATATTTTGCATAGAATATTAAAATAATCGCTGTAACTAATAAAATAAAATAAACCATTTTGTTTCTCCTTTCTAAAAACGACGGTTTTTATGTACAATATCTCTTTTCAATTTTAATGAAAATAAATATATTAAATTATAACAATTTAAATCAAATAGCATACAAACGAAAGTCCTTACTTTTGTTTCATTTTTTAATAAATATTTTATGTCTTTTCTATTACATTTTCTTTGAAACAATTCTATTTTTTTTAGCTGTTTCAAATAATTTACAAATGATTTTCGATTATTATAATCAGAATTGTCATAATTCATAACTACTAAAATATTTATTAAATATGATACCTTAATTTTTGACCAAAAACAAGGATTTAATTCTTCAATATTTTTTTCTTTTAATAATGTATATAACGAATTTCCTTCTTTTTTTATGTTTTCAAATCTCTCTTTAATAAACTTTCCTGTTGTACTATGTTCAACTCTTACATTCCATAAGTAATAGTATTTTGTGTTACATACAATTTTGGTTACATGTTTATAACAATCTAAATTAAAGCGGTGATCTTCAATTTCATTTTTAGAAATTGTAGAAAAACAAATATTGTTTTCATCTAAGAATTCTTTTTTGTAAAGAATATTCCAAATAGTGCCTCCAAATTTATTTATAATTTGAAAATTTTTCCATATTTCTTCTTCTTCAAATACATAAATACTTTGTTCTTTATTCTCTTTTAAATTTAATGTTTCTTCATTTTTTATATATCTTTTTAATTTTTGAAATTTTACCATATCTGCTTCATATTTTTCTAATAGTAAGACATTTTCTTCTAATAATTCTGGTAAATATTCATCATCATTATCTAAAAAGGCAATATACTTTCCAGTTGCCTTTTTTAAGCCATAATTTCTAGTAGAACTTATCCCACCATTTGGTTTATGATATACTTTAATACGCGAATCTATTTCTTCATATTTTTTTAAAATAGATAGGCTATCATCTGTCGAACCATCATCAACGCTTATCAATTCAAAATTAGTGTATGTTTGATTTAAAACGCTTTTTATCGCTTTTTCTAAATATTTTTCTGAATTATAAACGGGCATGATTATACTCACTTTATGCAAAATATTCACTCCTTTAAAGTTGTATTTTTAAAATTGCATGTTTTTCGATATCTTTTTTATCGGGAATTTTCATATAATTTCCATACATTTTGCTTAAATAATAATCGTAATCTTTTGGAACATTCCAAACTTGTCCTTCAAATTCATGCTTTGTACTTAAATAAAACTTATCTCGTTCATATAATTCCCCAAAAAAGTGTTTGCGTCCAGTTGGCACGGTGACTAAAAATGTTGTTTCATCATGACATTTAGAATTCCACTTATCATATAAAGCTATCCATTTTGATTGAGGTAAAAAGCTAAACATTTTGCCAATAAATATTTTTCTTTTAAATATTTTTTTTTCTTCTTTTAAATCTTTTGTTAAATCTAAATAATAGGATTTGTGTTTCGCAAACTTTCTACATGAAACAATTAAGGCTAATAATAAGCTTATATTACCATGGATTTTACGTCTTAACTTATTATTGTATGTATTTTCCATTATTGCGATATCTATCGGTACACCGCTTATCTCTTCTTTAAAATCATTTACTCCTAAATAGGTAGTATTTTTTAAACGAATTTGAATAAATGGTAAACATAAATCTTTATTATAGGGCGAAAAAATCCAATATTTATCTTTATATTCTTTTTCGAATATTTCAATAAATTTTTTTACATCTTTTCTTGCTAAATCTATATCCATGTCATCATCCCAAGGGATAAATCCATTATGTCTTATTGCTCCTAATGCAGTACCACCTGTTAAATGATAAACCATTTGATTTTCTTCCATGACTTTTATAATATCTTGGGCCATATTTAATAATGTATTTTGAAGTTTTTTTAAATCTTCATCGCTTAATTCTTTAAACTTATTATTTTTGGAATATATACTTTTAAATATATCTGTAGTAGCTAATTTCATATTTTCACCGCTCTCTTACTTTTTCTAAGTCATTATAGCACATATCAGTTTCTTATTCAATTTTATTTTATTAAATAAAAAAAGAATAAATATATAAAACACAATTTTTTTATTTACTCTTTTTTTAGATTTGTTCCACTTTTCTTTTAAAATACATAACATATCTTTTAAGTTTTTATCATTCAAAGTTCTAAAAAGTAATTCCACTCCATGACTCATGAGTTGGTTTATTTGCTGGACAATTTATAAACATAGGCGTAACATCTGCATCATTCCTATGAATAAAATTTTCTCCATATATTATTTCTGTTAGTTTCGAACAATTATTAAACATATATTGGAATCCTTTATAAACATAATTGGAATTTGTAACATTTAATGTATTAAAGCCACTTAAATCTAAGAAAGTTAAACTTCTACAGTCATCAAATATAGCAGCCATATTAGTAACTTTTTCAGTTTTGAAATTACTAACATCTATTGTTGTTAAACTACTACAGCCTCTAAACATACACCACATATTAGTAACTTTTTCAGTACTGAAATTACTCACATCTAAGTTTGTTAAACTTTTGCAATATTGAAACATACTACTCATACTTTCTACATTACTTGTATTAAAATTACTCACTAATAATGTGGTTAAACTTTCACAGTAATTAAACATATAACTCATATCGGTTACTTTTTCCGTATTAAAATTATTTAAATCTAATATCGTTAAACTACTACAGCCTGAAAACATATCACTCATATTTGTCACATTTGAAGTTTTAAAACTACTTAAGTCTAATGTGGCTAAATTCTTGCAATATTCAAACATATCACTCATATTTTCTACATTGCTTGTATTAAAACTATTTAAGTTTAATGTAGTTAAACTGCTACACCTAGTAAACATACTAGTCATATATGTCACTTTTTCCGTATTGAAATTACTCACCTCTAAGTCTGTTAAACTTTCGCAATATCGAAACATATCACGCATATCAGTTACATTTCTTGTGTCAAAATGACTTAAATTTAATGTGATTAAATTTTCACAATTATAAAACATACCTCTCATATTCGTTACTTTTTCAGTATTAAAATTACTGACACTTAATGTGGTTAAACTACTACATCCATTAAACATATACTTCATAGTGATTACATTACTTGTATCTATATATCTCATACCTTCAATAGTTTCTAATTTTTGAAAATTATAAAATAAATTTTCTCCACTACTTAAATATAACTTTTCATTACTTTGTAAATAGGCTGTATATGTGGTTTCCTCTTCTTCATTTACTTTAGGATTTTCTACGACATAACTCATTACACTTTTATCTTGTTTACTTGATTCATCAAAGTTTGCAATTGCTCCTTCTTTTTCATTTATTTTATCTTCTATAATGAGTTTTGTTATTTGTCCTTTGTATTGCCACATTCCTTTTGAATCAGTAATACTAATAGTTCTTAGTATTCCATTTGATGCCTCTTCAAAATATAACGTACACTTGGTTCTTCCATTGGTTTCTTGTTTATAATTAGAGTAATTTACTAAAAGAGTCCAATCTTCTTTGTCCCATGTAATTGTTACTCCATTAGTACAACTTGATTTATTTGATAATGTATACCCACTATCCTTATTTGGCATTTCAGTTGTTACTACATCATCTATGTAATAAGCAAAGTATAAATCTCCTGGATTTTCGACATTTCCTTTTATTATATTAAAGTTTTCTTTCACTTCAAATAAGGCAAAGGAAGAATAGAAAAACACTCCTCCAATTAGTAAGATACATAGAATAGTAAATAATATCATACTTTCTTTTTTTCTATTTTTCTTTAAATCTTTTTAACTCCATATAAAAACACCATAGCTTCCTATGATGATTTTATCACAATATACCCCCCCCC
>CANSRG010000048.1 GCA_947649355.1 uncultured Mycoplasmatota bacterium
ATTTCAATAATTATCACTTTTTGTATCTACACACACTATTTGACAATTATCCAAACTTTTTTATTGAGATTTACCGATGCCATTTGAAAAGTATTTTCTTTGGCATAGTAAAGCATTTGAAGATAATCAATAGGTTTTATAGTTGATACATAATTATCTAAATTTTCATGAGGAGCCATTTCTCCAAAGAAAGCATTACCTTCTCGTACAAGTTGAACTCTTCCTGCTCTCATATTTTTAGCACTTCTAAATTTTGTCCATTTTGGTGGTGTTAAAAGAGGAAGACCATTGTTTTTGCAATAATCTATTGCATAAAGATAATCAACCATTGCATAATATGAAGTATTTATAATTCCTAAATAATGTTTTGAAGCACTTGGAAACACTTCATATTGACGTGGAGCAATAGCTTGTTGATATATATTTTTACCAAGCATTACCCAACCTGTACTTTTTGTTCTACTATACAAATTATTGATTACTCCATAAGAATCTATATAGCATGGCGCTTTTATTTCATAAATATCTTTTGCCTCAGCACTTATTACAGATGCAACTACATTTAACTCTGCTTTACTAAGTCCTGTAGTAGCTTTCACTACTTCTAATTTTTCTTCAAATGGAATTTGGGAAATTTCATAAAATATTCTTGCCACTTCTATTTCACTTTCATAACCTATTCCATTTTTATTTGATTCATTTTTTATATAATTTACAAGAGAAAGGAAGTCATTGTGCGTAGTATGGCAATATGCTACTACTTGATTTAATACTTCTTCATCTTCTAGTAATGCTGCATTTGATGGAGATGCTAATATTCCTATTTTAGCATTTGACGCGGTTGCAACTACATCATTACTACTATCTTTAGAAGCTTCGCTCACCTTTTTCTCATAATTTTTAATTTTGTTAAAATTAGTTGTTATCACAGGAGAAGTTTCTGTTTCTTTCGTTATTTCTTCTCCAAATGTTGGCATTGTTACAGTCATAGAAACCATAAGACCATATAATAGTGCTCTTTTTTGTTTTAATAATTCTTTCCACATATTTTCTCACTCCTTTTTGGCACACAATCAAGGATTTTACCATACTTTTAATGGTCATTCAAGTATTTTTGAGAATTTTTTTATTTATTTTAAAAGAAAGCTATTTTTTAAAACATTGATACTATAAGCAAATAAAATATCTTGATTTTTAATTTCTAAATGTTTTTTCATTTCTTCTTTATTTATATATCTTAAATCTACTAATGTTATTTTTTTATAATATGGAATTAACAATGGTGCTAAACTACTACTAAATGAATCTCTAAATATTACAAGTTCTTTTTCTTCTTCAATATTGTTATTTTCTATTTCTATAAAACTGCTTGGCCCTCTTAAAAAGACATTGTAAGAATCAAAGGAAGTAAGTAGTGATTCTTCATAAACTTTTCCTTCTTTATATTCTAAGTGTGTTACTTTTACATTTTCTATTTCTTCATTTGTCAAATAATTTAGTTCCTCTTTTTTAGAAAATGGTACTTTTGCAGCTGAAGACCCTTTAAACTCTTTAAAACTTTTTTCTTTATATTCTATTTTCTTTTGAGAAAAATTAAAATTTTCTCCTAATTTTTCTATTATTTTTAAATAGGAATTTTGTTTTAAATGGATATCTGTTTTGTAATAATCTTCTAATTCTAATAGGTCAAATATATCGATTTCTTTTCCTTTTATATTTTCTTTTAGTTCTTTTTTTAGTTCTTCATAATTTACTTTTAAAATATCTTTTTCGTTTAGAAAATAACTTTTATCGGGAATAATCATGTAATATGGTTCGTTATTTTGTAAATCTTCGGTAATCATTTCATTTATTTTTTTTATAAAATGATTTATACTTTCTTTTTCTATAGGATACATTTTTTCGATAATATAATCTTCTTTTAAATATACTAAGTTATCTTCATTATTTCCTAATATATAGCGGTTCCAAATGGAGTTTAAAGATAAAAAATTATTACGTAGAGGAAATTGATCTGTTAAATATTCTTCTAAATTTTCTACTACATCTTCTTGTAAATATTCTTTTGTTTTTAATTTTCTTCTTTCAATATCAGAAAACAACGTGTCTTCTTTACAAAGAAAAAATAAAGAAAAACTAAATAGTATTATGACAAATGAAACGGAAATTATTTTTTCTTTCATATTAAAACCTAAAATATATAAATGGATTAAATGTATTAGATAAAATACTTGAAATCACTAATAAAAAGATAATTAGTAAGTAAAGCATACTTCCTATTTCTATCCATTTATTTCCTTTCTTTTTGTTATTTATTTTATTTTTTAAATAAGGGCTCATACCAATAAAGCCAATCAATAGTAATATTAGATTATTTTTTAAAAAGTAGATACTTTCTTTATTCCATAATGGAACACCTATTCCAATCATACTTTTTAAAAATGTCATTATTTCTTTTAAATCCGTAATATTAAAAATAATAAAGCTTATAACTATTACAATAAAAGTATAGCAATGCGACTTTATTTTTTTCTTTTTAAAACAATATTTTTCTATGATTAAAAAGAAGAAAAAATAGATTCCCCAAAGAATAAAGTTCCAGTTTGCCCCATGCCAAAAACCTGTTAAAGTCCAAACAAGAAATAAGTTGCGAATATTTTTTATATTACTACATCTATTTCCACCTAAGGGAATATATACATAATCTCTAAAAAAACTAGAAAGTGAAATATGCCATCTTCGCCAAAAATCTGTAACCGATGTAGCTATGAGTGGGTAATTAAAGTTTTCTTTCCAATGAAAGCCAAACATTTTTCCTAATCCTATTGCCATATCAGAATAGCCAGAAAAATCATAATAAATTTGAAAGGTGAAACCTAATGCAACAAGAATATAAGAAAACGAAGACATATTACTATTATAAATATTTGTATACATTCGATAAAATGCATCGGCAATCAGCACTTTTTTACCTAGACCTATAATAAATCTTGTAACTCCATCACTAAAAGAAGAAAAAGATTCTTTTCTTGTTTCTAATTCATCATTCACATCTTTATATCTTACGATAGGTCCTGCTACTAATTGAGGAAATAAGGTTATATATGTTGTGTATTTTCGAAAACTTTTTGATGATGGAACATCTTTTTTGTATACATCTATTAAATAACTTAAGTTTTGAAAAGTAAAAAAACTTATACCTAAAGGTAAAATAATATTTAGTGTTTCAAATGGATGATTTAATAGTTTACTAGTCGATTCTATAAAAAAGTTTGTGTATTTATAATAAAATAAAATGCCTATATTTAAAAGAATACCAATTGTTAAATAAATTTTCGAATGTTTTTTTTCGATTTTCTTTCCTATATAATAATTAAAAAAGCAAGAAAGAAGAAGTAAAATAACATATTCTTTTTCTCCCATGTAATAGAAAAATATACTAAATATTAACAATATCTCATTATGGTATTTTTTTGGAAAGATATAATAAATTAGCAATAATAAGGGTAAAAAAAAGAATAGAAAACTAATACTTGAGAATACCATTTTTCTGCTCCTTATTTTAAATTTTCAAAATTTTCTTTGATTTTTGGTGCTAAATCATTTGTCATTATTAACACGACTAAATCTCCTTTTGATAAAACATATTTGTTTTCTGCTTCTACACAAATCCATTTTCTAGGATCTGCATTTTTCTCTATTTCTTTTACAGCATTTTCTGCATCCTCTTTATTTTCTAAACGAATTAGGACTACAGAATGCGCTGTAGATGACATAGATTCACTCGCGATTGCTTCTTTGTATTTTACATCTGCAAAAGCATAATATTTAAAGTTTTCGTCTGTAAGTTCTATATAATTATCAGCCATCATTGGCATTTCTTCTTCACTAATTCCTTCATAAAGTTTTCCCATAATATCTGATAATGAACCTTCAATGTTTGGATTTTTTTCTTCACACCCTACTAATAAAAAGGATACTAATCCAATACACATTAAACATACTATTTTTTTCATATTTTTTCACTCGCTTTCTTTAATATCATATCATAAGTATTACTAAAAAGAAAATACTTTTTACTTACTTTGTATTGATATTTTATAAACAAAAGAAAAAGCCTTACTAAATAAGACTTTAAGAGCAATTAAAATGGTGTTCTGGGCGAGATTCGAACTCACGACCGATCGCTTAGAAGGCGATTGCTCTATCCAGCTGAGCTACCAGAACATATCTAAAAAGATTATAATATAGAAAGGCTTAAAACTCAAGTCTTTTTCTATTAAATCTTTTTTCTTAGTTTTCTTCTTTTTCTATGTGTAAAACATCTTCATTTTTATAGAACCCACATTTTGCACAAGCACGATGAGGTCTTAATGCTACTCCACATTTTGGACAAGTTATTATTGCTCCAACTTCTTTTTTTAAATGTGTACGACGCATTCTTTTTTTTGTTTTACTCGTTCTTCTAAAAGGAACAGCAAATAATTGAAGGTTTAGTTTCATAGTTTCACTCCTTTTCTTTATCTAAGAGGTCCATCAAGGGAGCCATTCTCGGATCCATTTTCTTACAATCTTCTCCACAACTATTTTGGGTCTCTTTTAACTCTTCTGAAACCGTAAAACTAATTGGGATTTCCAGTACAATATTTTCCCATAAAATATCAAGAATATCAAGTGTATTTTGAGAATTTGTTAAAAATCTACCACAAAATTCGCTTTCTTCATTTAAAATCGTTTCAAATTCAATACAAAATGGGTCTTCTACAGGATTTAATGTTCTAGCATCTTCTAAGATAAAAATTCCCTCACTTTTTAAAAATAATATATCTTCTTGATTGTTATTTTTTTTTATTTCAAATTCAATTGTAACATTTTTTATTTCTAATACACCTGTATTTTTATAATATTCATGAGGAATTTCTATCTTACCTTCATATTTTATTGGTCGAATAGTTACTTTTCTAATATCCATGTAATCACCTTTTCTAATCTTATTATACTTTAAAATTCTTTTTTGCACAATCTTAATTAGAAAATTATCCAAGATTCATGCGTTCATTTATTTGCTCTACAATTTGAAATCGGTTCTTGTACTTCGATAATAGAGTGTTTCGTTTTCTTTTTTTTTATTTTATGATAGACTATAAATGGTGATGAACTTGAACTCTGTTGGAATTATTTGTGAATACAATCCTTTTCATAATGGACATATTTATCATATTGAAAAGGTAAAAGAACTTTTTCCTGATGCTACTATAATTCTTTGTTTAAATGGATATTTTTTGGAACGTGGAGAAATTAGTATTTTAAATAAAGAAATGAAAACTAAAATTGCTTTAGAATATGGTGTCGATATTGTTATTGAACTTCCATTTTTATATGGAACTCAGTCTGCAGACCATTTTTCTGATGCAGCTATTTTACTTTTACATTCTTTAGGAGTCACTCATTTAGTTTTCGGAAGTGAAACAAATGATATTTCTTATTTAGAAAATTTAGCCAAAAAACAGTTAGAAGAAGGTTTCTCTCTTTCTTTTTCGACTTTAAATTATCCTGCTCGTTTAAATCAAGCACTAGGTGAAGAAAATATAATATCGCCTAATGATTTACTTGGTATTTCTTATATTAAAACAATTTTAAAATATCATTATCCTATTTCTTATACTCTAATAGCACGAACTAGTGGATATCATGATACTACTTCTTGTTCTTCTATCATTAGTGCTTCTAATATTCGTTTTAAATTAAAAAAGAAAGAAAATGTTTTATCTTATCTTCCTCTTCTTTCTTATCATTCTATTCAAACTATTGATTATTCTAAATTTTTTTCTTTATTACAGGCTAAAATTCTTACGGATTCTCATTTAGATGAATACTTAGATGTTACAGAAGGTCTTCATCACAAATTAAAAAAAGAAATTTTACAGGCAAAAAATTATGAAGATTTTTTAAATGCTCTTAAAAGTAAACGTTATACTTATAATAGAATCCAAAGAATGCTACTTCATGTTCTTTTGGGTGTTTTAAAAAAAGACGCTTCTACTCCCATTACTTATGTTAGAATTTTAGGATTTAATGAAAAAGGTCAAAAATATTTAAATCAAAATAGAAAAAAGTTTCTTCTTCCTACTACTATATCTTTTTCTAGCAAAATTTATCATTATGAATTACTGGCTTCTTTTTTCTATGATTTTTTTACTAATGATCATTCTATGTCTTTCGAAAAGCGAAATCAACCAATTGTAATTAGTTCTAGTGAATCTAACCAAAAATAATCTTTTTCTTCAAAATCACAAATAAAAAAATTGTGATTTTTTTGTAATTCTTCCATAAATCTTGGTTTTACAACATTTGTTTCTAATTTTAAATAAGTTCTAAATAATGTTAAACAAGATGTTTCTTTACGATATATATCATGCATTTTATGAATATTTTTGTATTTTGTATAAAAGTAATTTTCTTTAAAATTTTTAAATAATGATATATCTAATTCTTTTATTTTAATTGGCTCGATCAATTGTTTTAGAAAGATATAGCTGGTTTCTATATCTTCTTTTTTTTGATAATAAATTGTTTCTAAGGTATGAAATAATTCATAAGGATTTTCTTTTGTTATTTTTTTTATAGATTCTTTGATTTCAAAAATATAAAAATTGCGCATACTCTCACCTCATGTTTATTTTAACTGAAGAGTATACGCATAAAATGTCGAATTATCGCATAAGTGTTTCAATTTTTAATTTTAAAGAATCATAATCATAATTCATTTTTTGAAGTACTTCTATTGGAATACCGCCTTCTATAAATTCATTTAATCCTAAAATATATTCTTTACTTGTTGCAAATCGATACCATATGGAATCATTTCCTGCTTCTATCACCGCGGTTTTAATGTTTTTTGGAAGAATTTTTTCTCGGTAATCTATCCCTTCATTTAAAAATAATTCTACTGAAGGCATGGAGACAACACGAAGATCTATACCATTTTTATATAAATCATAAGCGATTTGCATTGCACTTACTACTTCGCTTCCTGTCGCGATTAAGATACCATCTAATTTCATAATTTCTTTTTTTATTATATAAGCTCCATGTACTACTTCTTTACTATTTGAATTAGGAAGTTTTGGAATACTATTTTTACTTATTATAATTGCACTTGGCTTTCCTTCTTTTAAAATCGTTTCCCAACTACCCATAATTTCATAAATATCTGCAGGTCTATAGACTGTAAAATTTGGAATATTTCTTAACATATTTATTTCTTCTAGAGGAATTCTTGCTCCTCCTTCTTCACTATTATAAATAGAATCATGAGTAAAAATATAAGTTACAGGAAGATTCATAATTGCACTTGAACGAATTCCTGTTTTCATTTCGTTTGCAAAACATAGTTCTGTGCTACCAAAAACTCTTAATCCTAATAAACTAAGACCATTTAAAATATAAGGGATTACGTGTTCTCGAGTGCCGAATCTAATATTTTTTCCTTTTGGATTGTCTTTCGTTTGATAAGTACTTCCTCCTATTATCGTTTGTGTAGTTAAACTAAGACCTGCACTTCCTCCAATAAATAGATTATATTTAGGCGCTATTAAATTCATAATTTTATAATTTGTTTCTATTAGTGATTCTCGGTAACCCTCATTGATTTTATAATTTTCTGATTGAAAAGACATTTCTGTTTTTCCAAGTGCTAACATATTCACAATATTATTTAAGCTTTCTTTATTTATATTTTTTACTCTATTATAATGTTCTTGCCATTTCAAGGATATTTTACTTGTTCTATCATTCATCATTTTTTCAATATGAATTAAAGAATCTTTTGATATTTCAAATGGAGGCAAGAATATATTATATTTTCTTCTTAATGTATTGGTATCATCCATAGAAAGAATTCCTTTATGAACTATATTTTTCCCTTCATTAAATGAATCTTTACCAATGATTGTGTTAAAAATAATTATACTTGGTTTTTGGGAATTTTTAGCTGATTCTATTGCTCTTGTAATTTCTTTTATGTTTGTTGCATCTTTTAGTGTATCTACATAAAAACCCATGGCAAGATATTTTTTTTCTATGTCTTCTTCTAAAACATTTTCTAATGACCCTTCTGCACTCATTTTATTCCTATCATAAAGAAATACAATATTGCTTAATTTTTGAGCGGCTATGAAAGAAAAAGCTTCTTCTGTTATTCCACTCATTTTGTCAGAATCACTTATAAAACAATAGGTTGTAAAATTTAAAAGATTTATTTTGTTATCTTCTTCTTTTATTAAAGAATCTATATATCTTCTTCCTAAACTTAATCCTACCGAAATTCCTACTCCTTCTCCTGCATGGGATGTTGTCGCTTCACTACCATTAGGATTTTTTAATTCTGGTAGACTTGGTGTATTAGAAGATAATCTTCTAAAATTCATGAGGTCTTCTTTTTTTATTTCAAATCCTGCCATATAAAGCATTGCATAATAAAGAGGCGCTATGTGACTAGATGATAAAATTACTCGATCTCGATTTAAAAAATTAGGATTCTTTGGATATACATTTAATATTCTTGTAAATAAAGCATACATGACTGGTGCCATAGATAAGGCAATTCCAGGGCTTCCACCACCTGCTCTATTTATCATATCAATTGTTAACATTTTTAATTCGTTTACCGCTTTTATATCATTTTGGTTCATCGTTTCACTCCCTTATTTTATTCTAGCTTTAGTATAACAAAAATATACAAATTCGTCTAATGAAAAAATATTCTTTTTCTTCTTTTTTTAAAATTTTATTTCATATAATCCTTCTCTTACATTTAGAAATAATTTGTTTTCATTTAATGGTATAAATTCAATATCAGTTGTTAAAATTTCTGTGATTGTTGGACATTCTATTTTATGTTTCATTACCCAACTTCCTTCTTTTTCAAAAAAATACAAATAGAATTTTTTATTTTCTTTTACTAAGCTTACAAATTTTGTTTCACTAAAACGACCTAATCCTCTTATATCACTTTCTGTTGAAAATTCATAAAAAGGAAGATTTTCACTAGTCATAAAACAATCAGTTGCTCTTGGGGTTTCTGTTAATTTATATTTTCCATACGCGATTTTTTTTGTACTTGATAAGGCAACAAAATTTTTTCCTTGGCAATTCTTATCCATCGGAAGTAATCCATCTCGATTCTTAATTAGTCCTACTCCGTCTGGGTGATATCCCATATCTGCATCTTTTAAACTAAATGTTGTGTAATTTTCGTTAAACTGATATTCTCTCCACCAATCTTTACAAGAATTTTGACATGGTCTATAATAGTAAACTTGCATGGTAGGACTATTTTCTTGATATAGTATATTGCTTGGAGATTCTTCATTTTCCATAAATACTTCTTCTTGATAAACAATTTTCATTTCATTTTCATATACTTTTAAAATTGCTCCATAACGACTTGTTGGAGTAGACATATAAGAGCATTGTCTGTAAGTATTTGCTCCTACAAAAAAGATGGTGGAATCATTTATTCTTGTTCCTGTTACTTCATATCCTAAACCTTTTTCTCCGCTTGATATTCTCTTTGTTAAAATCGCCTCTGCATTTTCATTCATTAGGACTGCATCAATCCAAGAATCACTAAAAGATAAACAATATATACTAGTTGTAGGCTTTGTTCCTTTATCTCCATCTTTTTTTAAAATTACAAAGCGATTTTCTTTTAAAGGAATAATATGACCTGTTAATGGATCTCCTATTCTTTTTAGGGAAGGTTTTGTTGTGATTTCTACTTGGTTTGATACTACTACACTTGATACGTTTCCTGCGGTATCTTCTGTTTTAGCTGATATTTTATAATTTCCATCTGCAAGATTTGTGAATGTATACTTATTATTTGTTGATGCTATATAGTTTGTTCCATCTTTACTATAAT
>CANSRG010000049.1 GCA_947649355.1 uncultured Mycoplasmatota bacterium
TTTGTTCTTTTTTGATTTTTTTCTTTAAATTTTTCTAGTTTCATATTTTTTATCCTTAAAAATGAATGGTTTCATGATTTGGTTCACTATATAAGTCTTCAAATTTTCCTTTTCTTGATTGAATCATTAGACCTAAAATTGCTAATATGAAAAGAACTACAGATATTATTTGTGCAACTTTAAAGCCACCTATCATTAAGGAGTCTGTTCGCATTGCCTCTATTACAAATCTTCCTACACTATACCAACAAAGGTAAAAACATGTTAGTCCTCCCACTTTTAAATATTTATAATGTCTTATTAAGATTAGAACAATAAAGCCTAACAAACACCATAATGATTCATAAAGAAAAGTAGGATGATAATAATTGCCATTGATATACATTCCTTTAATGATAAAATCTGGAATGTGAAATTGCTCTAATAAAGTTTTGGCAACAATTCCTCCGTGAGCTTCTCCATTAAAGAAATTGCCCCATCTTCCAATTGATTGAGCTAAGATTACTCCAGGAACAGCCATATCACAAATTTTAAAAAGCCTTACATTATATTTCCTACAATATACTATCATGGTTAAAAATCCTGCTAATAATCCACCATGAATGGCAAGACCACCCTCCCAAATTTTTATAATACTAATTGGATTACTTGCATATTCTTTCCAATTAAAAATCACATAGTAAGCTCTTGCTCCAATAAAGCCAAATATAATTGCCCAAAAGCACAAATTAAAAATAAAGTCTTTTGGATAATTATGTTTTTTTCCTTCTTTCATTAAAAGGGAAATTCCAACGATTACTGCAAATAATAAAATTATTGAATACCATTTAATACTTATTTCACCAATTCTCATCATTACTGGGTTCATATATACTCTCCATTCTTTTTTATTATAGCATATTTTTTCTATTTTTTCTTAATAAGTGTGATTCTTCGATGTAAGATTTTATAACACTATTCCTTCCATTTATATATTCTGCACATTGATTTAAGTTTTCTAAGTCAAATTGATTTTCAACTCCATTTAATCTTCTTTTTAACATACTCATGTTGATACAATCTGCTATTCTTCTATCTGGACTTGTAAAATGTGTATAACAACTTACTCCTAATCCATAGTGACCTAGATTTTCTGTTCCATAAAAGCTTTTTGGATAATTTGATTCTAATATTTTTGTTTCATTTAAATACACTTCACTATTTTTTTTATCTTTTAACATTTTTCGATAAGCGAGTAAATCTTCTTTATAAAATGATGTTGTTTTATGGTTTCGAAATAAACAAGGAATGTTATTTTCTATAGCATATTTTGCATATCTAGAATTTGCAAAAATCATTAAGGTTTCTACTATTTTTTCACTCATTGAAGAACCAATAATACTAGTATGAGTTGTATTTTCTTCGCTTCTATTTATTTTTTCATAAAGTTCATCCATAGAATAAAATTTTTTTAAAAAAGGTAATAATCTTTGAATATTTTCTAATGTATTTATATAATCTTCATCACCATCATTAAATCTCATCACATTATTACAAGAAGAATATGTATCATTTTTTTCAATATAAACAGGTTCAAATTTTGGATAAAAATCGATAATTTCTTGGCTTTCTAAATCTATTTCTGTATAAAGACTTGCCACATATCTTACTTGTTTTTCATTTAAACTAAATAAGTCTTTTGAAAGGCAAACGGGAAACATAGGAATCATTTCATATGTTTTATAAACAGAACTTACTCTTCTTTTCGCTTCTTTCATAATTAAACTAGATTCTTTTATGTAAGCTAGTGGATCTGTGATATGAATTCCTAAACGATAACGATTGTTTATTTTTTCACAACTGAACCCATCATCTAATTCTTCTGCCCCTTTTCCATCTACTGTATATACTTTTGGAGTATCTAAAGAAACTTTTGGAAATTTTGTAGATAAGTAAATGTTTTTCGCTTGTTCTTCTACACTAAAAGAAAAACTTCTTCTCATTTCATATATATAATCAAGTTCACTTTCATTTCTTTCTTCTTTTTCTAGTGTGCCCTTTTTTAAACCTCTTAAAAATCTATTTTTCCATTTACTGATAAAATATACATATTTTTCTTCTAAAATAATGGAAGAAAATTCTTTTTTTTCTCTCTCTTCTATAATATTTAATAAATTTTGAAGAATGCTAATATTTAAATATTCTTTGTTATGTTCTATAAGTATATCTAATATATCTTCATAATATAATAATTCTTCTAAATGGGAGAATGTTTCATTTTCGGTATGTTTTTCTAATACTTCTAAATATTTTTTTAATATTTCTTCTAATAATTTATAATTTTTCTCTTCTAATATAATTAGTTGATGAGGTGCTTTTTTTAAAATGTTTTTTAATACTATTTTATTTTTTATGGAAAAGATTAAATAATATAGAAGTTCAAATTTGTTATTATTATAATTTTCATCAAAGTCATTTTTAATTTCCAATAAAAGGACTTCTATTTTCCCAATCAGTTTTTTTAATACTTTATATCTATTCTTTTCTTTTTTCTCTTCAATCATGCACCTTTTTATTTGAGAACGAATTACTTCTAATTTTTTTGTTACTGTTTTTTTCTCTTCTTTATTTAAATTACATACTTTATATAAATAAGGAATTGTTAATAATAAAAAAGATATATCATCCTTTTTATTTTTTATTTCTTCTTCTAATATGTTCAAAACTAAGAACACTTGACTTTGATTATTTAATTTTTCTATTTCTCCATTTTCTAACCAATTTTTTGCATTCTTTTTTTGTTTCATATATTCACCTTTTCTGTTTTTTAGTATATCAAATTTTTTTTAAAATAAAAAGATAGCATTTTTTTAGGTAAGATTTTATATATTCTTAAATATCGTCATAACCTTTATTTATAAGTTTTTATGACACTTTAGATATTTCATATTTTTTTTATAATTTCTTATATTTTCAATTTCAAAAGTAGTAAATTTGTAGTAAAAATTTAGAAATCTTTTAAAGTGTTAATTTTAATTAAAAAAAAATACTATACATAATAATTGATATAGTATAAGAACACTTATTTATAAAAGCGAGACTAGGTGTAGCCACTAAAGTTCTCGCCATCTCGCTTTAATAAGGATAGTATTATCCCTGTTATGTAGCATCAATAATTTTTACAAATATCTTTTAGTATCATTTAATTCTATACAGATTATATAACTTTTAAAATATTGTTAATTTTTTAACTGGACCTTCTTGTTTATGTGGTGCAAAAGCATTCATTTTTTCATGCCATTTAATAGCATACATTAAATCATTATCGCCCATTTTGTCTAAAACATCCCAATACTCTCTAGGTAATACACTTTCAGAAACTTCTGTAAAAAATCTATGCCCTGTTTGTTGAAATCTCCTTTCTTGTGCCATTTTTCTTTTTAATTCTTTAGGATCAGTGACTTCAACACCATTTTTATAATATGTATAATTTTCTGGTTTAGATTCTTTCCTGCCAAATAATTCACAATTATCCATAGCAAATCTTCCTGTAAAGAAGATTTTTCTTATTCTCATTATATCTTCAAAAGCTAAATCCTTCTTATATCCAAAATATTCAAGTAATGCTGCTAAATTACAAGCATCTTTTATTACTATGCTTTCTTCTCCAAGGCTTAGACAAGTTTCATCATCAGTAACATTAAGAATAGGATAGCTAGGGCTTTGATATAATAAGTCATTTGATAATTTTTCCTCATTTGGTATAAATAACATACTTCTATAAGAAAACCAACTTCCTGTGGTTAATTGACCTAGTTTAGTATGAAAAAAATCAGTGTTGCTTTCATAACGATAAATTCTGTCAGTTCTTACAACTTCACCAACATAAATATTGTCTCTGTTTACTTTATATTTTTTATTTTCCATAAAGTCCTCCTTAATTGCACTCTATGATAGCATAAATACTGCTAAAAATAAATAATTTTATCAAAGTTTTAAAAAGAATTACTTT
The DNA here is from genome assembly GCA_947649355.1 of uncultured Mycoplasmatota bacterium. Classification (GTDB taxonomy): domain Bacteria; phylum Bacillota_I; class Bacilli_A; order RF39; family UBA660; genus Ventrenecus. Next base: position 3,992 of record CANSRG010000049.1, read on the forward strand.
TGGTTTTTGTTCCTTCCGTAAATAAAAATTTAGCATTATGATTTGTAAGGGTTTAATATATTTAAAACACAAAAAATAACCAATGCTATTCACATTGACTATTTCAACATCCTTTTTTTAAATATTTTTTTAACCATTCTCCTGTATATGATTTTTCATTTTTAGCAATTTCTTCTGGAGTTCCTGTTGCTACGATAGTTCCTCCACCTATTCCACCTTCTGGGCCTAAGTCAATAATATAATCGGCCACTTTTATCACATCTAAATTGTGTTCTATTACTACAACTGTATCCCCATTGTCTACAATTCTATTTAATATACTTAATAATTTTTTTATATCTTCACTATGAAGTCCTGTAGTTGGTTCATCTAATATAAATAGACTTTTTCCAGTTGCCTTTTTTTGAAGTTCTTTCGCAAGTTTTACTCTTCCTGCTTCTCCACCTGATAATGTTGGAGCACTCTGTCCTAATGTTATATAGGATAATCCCACATCCATTAACACATCTATTTTTCTCTTTATTCTTGGAACATTTTCAAAAAAACTTTGAGCTTCTTCTACACGCATATTTAAAACATCACTTATATTTTTTCCTTTAAATTTTATATCTAATGTTTCTCTATTGTAGCGATTTCCGTGACATACATCACAAGGAACATAAACATCTGGTAAAAAATGCATTTCTATTTTTTTTACACCGTCTCCCCAACAAGCTTCACAACGTCCACCTTTTACATTGAAAGAAAATCTTCCTTTATCATATCCATGCATTTTACTTTCTTTTGTGTTCGCGTATAAATCTCTTATGTCGTCAAATACTCCAACATAGGTAGCGGGATTACTTCTTGGTGTTCTTCCAATAGCATCTTGACTAATCATAATGACTTTATCAATGTTTTCTAAGCCTTTTACTTCTTTACATTTTCCAGGTATATCTTTCGTTTTATAAACATGATTTGCTACAGATTTATATAATATTTCATTTACTAAAGAACTTTTTCCAGATCCTGATACACCTGTTACACAAATAAACTTACCAAGAGGAAATTTTACATTGATTTTTTTTAAATTATGTTCTTCTGCTTTTAATACTTCTAAATATAGCCCATTTCCTTTTCTTCTTTTTTTAGGAACTTCTATTTTTTCTTTTCCTGAAAGATATTTTCCTGTTAAACTACTATCGTTTTCCATCACTTCTTTTGGCGTTCCTACTGCAACGACATTTCCACCATTTGTTCCTGCTCCTGGACCAATTTCTACTAAATAGTCTGCTGCTCTCATTGTATCTTCATCATGTTCTACAACAATTAAGGTATTGCCTAAATCTCTCATTTCTTGTAAAGAACGAATAAGACGTTCATTATCTCTTTGATGAAGTCCAATAGATGGTTCATCTAATACGTAAAGAACTCCTGATAATTTACTTCCTATTTGAGTAGCTAGTCTTATACGTTGGGATTCTCCTCCTGAGAGTGTTCCTGCTCTTCTTTCTAAAGTTAAATATTCTAAGCCAACATTTACTAAAAAGCTTAATCGATTATCAATCTCAGTTAATAGTAATCTACTTATATTTTCTTGTTCTTTTGTTAGCTTTAGACTTCTTAAAAAATCTCTTAATTCTTTAATACTCATTGTAGTTAAATCATAAATATTTTTGCCGTTTATATAAATAGATAAAACACTCTCTTGTAATCTTTTGCCATGACAAGTTCCACAATCCATTTCTATCATAAATGTTTCTAACCATTCTCTTGTCCAAGCACTTGTAGTTTCTAAGTGTCTTCTTTCTAAATTCGTGATTGCTCCTTCAAAGAAGTCACAAGTATATCTTACATTACCATTTTTAGCTATATATTTAATTTCCACAGGTTCTTTTGAACCATATAAAAGAATGTTTAGTTTTTCTTTTGGAATATCTTTTACTGGCATATCCATGTCGATTCCATACTTTTCACAAACTGCACTTATGGTTGTAAAATGAGTATTATTATCAATCGTATATCCAAGTAATGCAAATTGATTTAAAGATTTTGTTTTATCTGGTAAGACTAAATCTTCACTAATTTTTAATTTTGTTCCTAATCCTTTACAATCTGGACATGCTCCATATGGACTATTAAAAGAAAATATTCTTGGTTCTAATTCGGGAATAGAGTAATTACAATGAATACATGCATAATTTTCACTCATAAGTATTTCTTCTCCACCTATAATTGAAAATAATACTTTTCCATTCGCAAGATTTGTACTCGTTTCAATGGATTCAAAAATTCGACTTCTTTCATCTTCTCTTACTACTACACGATCTACTACTACTTCAATGTTATCTTTTTTATTTTTTTCTAAAGTAATTTCTTCTTCTAAACTTAATACTTCTCCATTTACCCTTACTCTTGAAAAACCTTTTGCTCTTAAATCTTCAAATAAATCTTTATGAGTTCCTTTTTCCCCATGAACTATAGGAGATAATATTTCTAATTTTGTACCTTCTTCTAATTCCATAATTTTATTTGTCATTTCTTCAATACTTTGACTTTTAATTGGAACTTTATGATTTGGACAATAAGGCACTCCGATTCTTGCTAGTAATAGTCTTAAAAAATCGTAAATTTCAGTAATTGTTCCTACAGTACTTCTAGGATTTTTGTTTGTTGTTTTTTGATCAATTGAAATACTTGGTGACAACCCTTCGATAGAATCTACATCTGGTTTTTCGACTCCACCTATAAATTGTCTTGCATAAGCTGATAAACTTTCTACATATCTTCTTTGACCTTCTGCAAAAATTGTATCAAATGCTAAACTACTTTTTCCTGAACCTGATACTCCAGTCATTACTATAAGCTTATTTTTTGGAAGTACAATATCAATATTTTTTAAATTATTTTCTCTTGCTCCCTTTACAACGATTTTATCCATTATACACACTCCTCAAAAACATTCCTTATTTTACCACAAAATAAAAAAATTATTTGTAAAATTACTATAGCATATATTTGTTCGGTGTGCAAGTGAAGCTTTTAAATAAAAAATTGTAATTTAACCATAAACGTCTTTATTTGTCATTAAACTTATAAAAATTCAGATAAAATTTACTACTAATTTACTACTTCACAAATAAGGGTTATTTTCTATATTATGTTAATTTAAATTTGAATAATTCCATAATTGAAGAATATTATTTTTGATAAAATTATGTTAAAATAGAAACTGTTTTATAACAAAGGAGGTTTTGAATATGGATATAAAACAAATTGTTAATGAATTAGTTAATAAAATTACAAAAAAAGAGGAACCTAGTTTTTCTCCTGGAAATTATACAATGGCAGAAATATATGATGCTGAAAAAGAGGAACCTAGTTTTTCTCCTGAAAATTATACAATGGCAGAAATATATGATGCTGAAAAATTAGTTGTAGGTAAATTTGAGTATATTTCTAGTGATGTTACTGAATTTGGGCCTATGGTTAAAAAAACTTCTCAGAATTATATTTTTGAACCTATAGTTATAAGTGGAATGGTAAAATACCAAGAAGTATTTACTGGATTTATTGCTGGAGATAGTGCAGAAGGATATTTTGATTTGCCATATGTGGTTGAGATGGAAGAACTAACAAAAATATTAGTGGATTATAAGCAAACAAAAATCCCTAGACTTGGAATGTTGTTAACGCTAAATGAGGTAAATTCTCAAATGGTTAACTGCAATGATAAACATATTTTAAATAGATAAAATTTTAGATGTATGATAATTTATAAAAAATTATTATGCTACGTGCTACATGCTACATAATAAGGGAAAAACTATACCTTATTATGGCGAAGACTTAAGTAGCTACGCCACTAGTCTCGCCTGCGAGGCTATACTTCGATACTATGACATAGTATTTTTTTAATATTTTAAATTAATACTTTAAAAACTTTCTAAATTTTACTACTAATTTACCACTTTCGAAAGCAAAAATATGAGAAATTATAAATATTTATAAATAAAGGATATAATGACAATTAAGAACTTATAAAAGATAGTCAAAAAATTATATAACTTTTAAGATAAAAAAAAGAATCTTTCTTAGGAAAGAAACTTTAAAAAGTAATTCCACTCCAAGATTCATGCTCTGGCTTATTCGCTGGACAATCTGTAAACATATTACTTATCGTGGCATTTTCATTGTGAATAAAACTTTCACTATATATAATGGTTGTTAATTGCCCACAGTCAGAAAACATCCAACTCATGTCTATTACATTTCTTGTATCAAAATTTTCTAAATCTAAAGATGAAAGATTTTGGCAATTTAAAAATAACATAGTCATTGAACTAACATTTCTTGTATCAAAATTTTTTAAATTGATACTTGTTAAGTTTTCACATCCTCGAAACATACTATACATATTTTCTAAATTAGGTGTATTAAAAGAACTTAAATCTAGGGAAATTAAACTTTTACAGTTATCAAACATGCGAGTCATATCTGTAACAAGTGTTGTATCAAAATTACTTACTTCTAATCCTGTTAAACTGCTGCATCCAGAAAACATATATTGCATACTTGTTACATTACTTGTATTAAATTGTTTGATGTTTAAAGATTTTAGATTTTTACAATCTTCAAACATTCTAGCCATATTTGTTACTTTAAATGTATTAAAATTACTTAAATCTAGAGATTCTAAATTTTCACATCCTAAAAACATCATAAATGTACTTGTTATGTTTTTGGTATTAAAATTATTTAAATTTAAATTAGTAAGACTTTTGCAGTTTATAAACATACGACTCATATCTGTTACATTTTCTGTTTTAAAACTTGATAAATCTAAGGAAGCCAAACTTGTACAGCCTTCAAATATTGATTCTATTTTTATCACATTTTCAGTTACAAAGTTTTTCAAATTTATTGAAATTAAATTACTACAATTTTCAAAGATTGATTGCATATTTTGAACATTTGAAGTATTAAAACTACTTAAATCTAAGGAAGTTAAACTACTGCAACCTTTAAACATAGAATTCATATTGGTTATATTACTTGTATCTAAATATCTTATCCCTTCAATAGATTCTAATTTTTGAAAATTATAAAATAAATACCTTCCATCATTCAAATATAACTTTTCATTACTTTGTAGATAGGCTGTATATGTGGTCTCATCGGTTTCGTTTTCTTTTTTGTTTTCTACTACATAACTCATGACACTTTTATCTTGTGTACTCGATTCATCAAAACTTGAAGTAGCTCCTTCGATTGGCTTTATTTCATCTTCTAAAATTACTTTGGTTATATTTTCTTTATATTGCCACAAGCCTACTTTATCATCATAACCAATAGTTCTTAGGGTTCCACTTGCAAGGGGAGCTTCATCTATATAACTAGTCGTTACAGTTACTTTACTTTTAAATACACTATTCATGATTGTTTCATCTGCTGGAGTATTTTCATCTAGCCATATTCTTAATGTAAAACTCTTTGTTTCATTTGCATTTAGAAAACTCTTTTTTAATTTA
>CANSRG010000050.1 GCA_947649355.1 uncultured Mycoplasmatota bacterium
ATTACAACCCCATATTTGATTTTTAGGCCTTCCACAATTCTACGATAATCATTTGTGCCTTTAGTATCATCAAATATTTCTTTAATTATTAAATAATCATAATAATCAGGATCTTCCTTATTTCTATACTTATAATAAGTTTTAGGACTTATATTTAGTACGGCACACATGTTAGTAAGTTTATAATTATTTCTATATAAATTTATAAATGTTACTTTCTCTCTCGTTGTGCCTTGAGGAAGGCCTGGTATTTTTTTAATATTTCATATCTTTCCTTCCAATCTTCTAAAGTGATTGGTTTTCTTTTTGTTCCTTTTTTAATTCCTTTTTTTCTTTCGAATCCAAAACCTTTTTTATAATTATTAAATATATATCTTATTGTTCCAATAGGTAAATCATATTCTTTTGCTAATGGAGTTTCAGGAACATATTCTTCAAAATGCTTTCTACATATTTCAAGTTTTGTTTCAAGATTTATTTTATTAAATTTTTGTCCTTTTTTGGCCATAGTAAAACACCTCCTTTCGAAGGTGTATTATACTATAATTTATTTTGAACTATTTTTTTATTTGTGTCTACTCCAAAGGGTTCACATCAAACTGCTACTTTAAGATAATTTATCACAAATTAAACTGACTATTTCTGTTGGATTTTCTATAGATAATCCTTCAATTAAACGAGCTTCAGCATATAAAATTTTTGCATATATTTTTAATTCTTCTTTATCATTTTTGTATAGTTCTTTTAATTTTGAAGCAATTTTATGGTTTGCATTTATTTCTAATACTTTTTTGGCATTTACTTTTTGATCGTTTGGCATTGCATTCATTACCTTTTCCATTTCAATAGATAATGCACCTGTACTTGATAAACATACTGGATGATTTTTTAAACGATTTGTAAACTTAATTGATTCGATGTCTGTTAATGATTCTTTCATACAAAGAAACATGTTTTTATTTTCTTCATTTTCTTTTTTTAAATTTTCTTTTTCTTCTTCTGTATCTAAATTTAATTCTTCTTTTGAAACATTCACAAATTTTTTCTCTTTATAATTTTGTAATACTGATAAAGCAAATTCATCAATGTATTCTGTACAATATAAAATTTCAAATCCTTTTTCTTTTACTAATTCTACTTGAGGAAGTAAATCTATTTTATCAAGTGATTCTCCACATGCATAATAAATTGCTTCTTGATTTTCTTTCATACCCTCTAGGTATTCTTCTAGTGTTTTTAGTTTTTTCTCTTTTGAAGTGGCAAATAAAAGTAAGTCTTGTAATTTTTCTTTATTCATTCCATATTGATTATAAATTCCATATTTTATTTGTGTACCAAAGGAAGACCAAAATTTTTCATAATCTTCTCTGTTTTCTTGTTTTAATGTATTTAATTCTTTGTTTATTTTACTTTCAATATTTTTTGCGATTACTTTTAAATTTTTATCTTGTTGTAAAATTTCTCTTGAAATATTTAAAGATAAGTCTGGAGAGTCTACAACACCTTTTATGAAACTGAAATAATCTGGAACTAATTCTTTGCATTTTTCCATGATTAAAACGCCATTTGAATAAAGCTGTAATCCTTTTTCATACTCTTTTGTATAAAAATCATATGGAGCATGGGATGGTATGAAAAGTAGTGAATTAAAGCTTACTAGACCTTCTGCACTTGTGTGAATTGTTTTTAAAGGTTGCTCATAATCAAAGAATTTATCGCTGTAAAAGGTATTGTACTCTTCTTCCTTGATTTTGCTTTTATTTCTTTTCCATAAAGGAACCATATCATTTATGATTTCTATTTCTGTTGTTTTATCATATTCTGTTTCACTTCCCTCTTTTAAGGTTGTATGTGTCACTTCCATTTTAATAGGGTGTGTAATATAATCTGAATATTTTTTTACTAGTTCTCTTAATTTATATTCTTCTAGGTAATCACTATACTTTATGTCATCTGTATCTTCTTTTAAATAAAGAATAATATCTGTACCAAAATGTTCTTTTTTTGTTTCTTCTATAGTATAACCATCTACTCCCTCTGATACCCAAGTATAGGCATTTTCATTTCCATAAGCTTTACTATTTACTTCTATTTTATCTGCAACCATAAAGGCTGAATAAAAACCTACTCCAAATTGGCCAATAATATCAATGTCTTTTTTGGGCTCTTTTTCTGTTTTGAAAAGTAGTGAACCACTTTTTGCAATCGTTCCTAGATTCGTTTCTAATTCTTCTTTAGTCATTCCAATTCCGTTATCTTTAATTGTAAGTGTTCTCTTTTCAACATCTCTTAATATAAAGATTTCAAAATCTTTCTTTTTTAATTTTAGGGAATCGTTTGTAAGAGATTCGTAATGTAGTTTATCTATTGCATCACTTGCATTTGATATTAGCTCTCTTAAAAAGATATCTTTATTTGTATAAATAGAATGAATCATCAATTCCATTAGTTTTTTTGATTCGGCTTTAAATTGTTTTTTTGCCATTTTTTATCACCTTCCAATAAATGTTATAACACAATTTTGTTAGCACTGTCAATATATAAGTGCTAATGTTATTTTAGAAGAAATGATTTTTGTTTTTAATTTTAATATAACATAATTTTTTCTATCATATTTTTATTTTGATTCAAGTCCTTTATTTTCGTCTTGAAATACCTTTTTTTTTCTTGTAACTTTCTTTTATTCTCTTTTGAAAAAAAGATTACAACAAATGAATTCACTAAGCAACACTTTTATTGTAATCAATAGTATAACCAATGGTATAGGAGGTTCTTATGTATTATACTGAGCGATTACAATGGGTTCGAGATTGTAAAAATGTCACACAAAAAGAAGTCGCGAATGCGCTTCATATGAAACAACAACAGTATGCTCGTTATGAAAAAGGAGTCAATGCAATGCCTGCTTATCATTTAGTAGAAATTTGCAAATTTTTGAATGTTTCAGCTGATTATATTTTAGGTCTTACTGATGAAATGAAACCCCTTCAACCAGAAAAAACTGTTGTTAATTCTTAACTTCATCTGTAATGAAATAACTATTTTTATAAATAGAAACACTTTTTTCTAAATGGTGAATTCCATATATAAATGTTTCTATTTTTTTGTGCTCAAAAAAGTCTACTAATTTTTTAGAAGCTATACTTTCTAATAAACAAATAAAATCATATTTATCATAATTTTCTTCACTATTTAATACATAATTTAATATTCCTAATTTGTAAGACTTTTGTTCTTTTTGGAGTTTTTTTATAACCGAATTATAAAAACTCATTATATATATGTTCTTATCTTTGTATTTTTCAATTAGTTTTAAAAATTCTTCTATTTTTAAATTTGCTTCTTTTATTTCTAATAAAAATATTTTATTACTTTTTATTTCTAATACTTCTTTTAATGTTGTAATGTTATATTTTTCTTTTAATTCTTGATAGTTTGTTAAGGAGATAATGTTATCTTTTATAATTGGATTATGATTTAGAATAAATACATTATCTTTTGTCGTTCTAATATCACATTCAAATCCTACATAAGAATTATTATCTAATGCATTTTTTATAGAAGCATAAGTATTATCTTTTGCTCCATTTATATTTAATCCACGATGGGCTACTAATTTTTCCATACTATATTGTATGAATGTTTAATGTTTTTTAAACCCTATTACAATACATTTGAATAACAATATAATAATAAGTGTACATCCTGTGACAACATAAACAATTAAATGAGGAATTTCTTTTTGGATTGATGCAGTTTCTAAATTTGGTAGTTCTTGGAATACAGGTGTGGTTGTTTCTTTTTCTACAAAAAAAGTATAAGTTTCTTTTGTACCATCACTATTTTCTACTACAAGTTCTGTTTTATTTTCAGTATTATTTTGATATTCTTTATTATTTATTTTTACTTTCGCATTTTCATCTTCTAGTTTATAATTTAATTTTACTTCCTCTTCGCCTTCATTTAATAATATGGAATAGATATTATTATTCGGTTCAAATTTTCTAGATAAAACGCCATTTTCTACTTCTAATTCTTTTATTGATCCGGCATGAACAAATAAAGGTAATAAGAGGAAAAGACAAAAAAAGAATATTTTTTTCATGAAAAATCACCTTGTTTTTAGTTTGGCAATTTTTTATAAAAATATTCTTAAATCATTTTTAAAAGTATTTCATTCATCACATAGATTTTTTCTTTTGGTATAAATAAATAATCTTTTTTTAATTTTAAATCTCCATTTTTTAAAAGTGGTTTTATAGGATATACTTCTTCTATTTTAACATTGTATTTTTTTTCAAATTCTTTCATAGAAATTCCTTTTCTTTTTCGAAGACCTAATAAGATTTCGTTATCTCGTTTCCCACTACTTGAGAGAATTTCTTCTTCCCCACTTCTTTTTCCATTTAAATAAGAAAATATATTTTTGGTATTTGTATATCTTATATTTTCTAAATAACCAGATGCAGATAAACCAAAACCATAATATTCTTCGTTGTTCCAGTAAGTAAGATTGTGTATAGATTCTTTTTTTTCTTTCGCAAAGTTACTTACTTCATAATGAATATATTTCTTTTTTTCTAGTATTTTCATTATTTTTTGATACATCTCTAAATCTAGCTCTTCTTTTATTGGGTGTATTTGTCTATTATTTAATATTGTATGAGGTTCAATCATTAAACTATAAGTACTGATATGTTCTGGATTTAATTTTAAAAATAGTTTTAAATCTTCTACTAAATCTTTTGTTGTTTCGCCTGGAACGGCATAGATTAAATCTAGATTGATATTAGAAAATCCTAATTCTCTTGCCTCTTTTACTTTTTCTTCTGCTTCTTTTAGTGTATGCTTTCTTCCTAAAATTCTTAAATTACTTTCTTTAAAAGATTCAATTCCTATACTTAGGCGATTGACTCCATATTGTTTTAATAAAAGAAGAAGTTCTTTGTTGATGTCGTTTAAATTACATTCAAATGTAAATTCTATAGACTCACTTCTTTTAAAAATTTTAGTAAGCTTTAAAAGGTATTCTATTTCTTTTATTGATAAACAAGAGGGAGTTCCTCCCCCAATATATATACTTTTTACTTCATCTTCTAAATATCTATCTTGTATTTCCTCTTTTAGTGCAATTAAATAGTCATGAGCCCATTTTGGTTCATAAAACATTTTACAAAAGTCACAGTAAGAACAAATTGATTTACAAAAAGGAATATGAATATATACTGCTCTTTTCATTATTTTTTGAAAGCTCCATTTTGATTTTTATTACCGTTTAAAAATGCTTCTTTTGCAAATTGATTATTTAGATGATTGATTTCTTCTAATTTTTCTTTTTCTTCAGGTGTCGCATATTTATAAAGTGTTTCATGACTATAAGGTAAATATTGCCATGGAATTGCATATTTTATGCGATACTTTATAATTACTCTTTTCTCTTCTTCTGTCATACTTGTTATTAGTTTTTTAGATGCAATTAGTTTTTTTGCTTCATAATCTGTTAGCCATCTTAAAAGACGTTGCTCTTGTTCTTTATTTTTTGTTAGTTGAGCTTTTGTTAATTCATTTAAAAATTGAGTCGCATTTTCTCTTCTTATTTGTCTTTCTTCGACTGTTATTGATACATTTGTCGCAAATAAGTAATTTAATGCATTTGTATAAAAGTTTGATAAATGCGCTGCTTTTAGATAAACCACTTCATATAATTTTTGGGTATTTGGAAATTTTAATAATATTCTAAGATCATCTATGGTCAAGCCAAAAGATATAACTATAGGAATCCATAAATTCATCTGTTTTGAGATTTTATCTAATTGTAATCGTTCTTCTTCTGATGCATAGCGACAATCCATTTCAAATCGATTCTTTTTTTGTGAAGCTATTTCTCTAGCTTTTTTTAAGCTTTTAAAACTTTCTTCATCAATAAAACTTAACACGATATTTTGATATTGTTTGCCATTTAAAACATCAGATACTGTTGTTATAGAAAGATTATGTTTCATAGCAAGGTCTTGGTTAGAAATGATTTTGGGATTTGTTATACAATCAAATATCATTGCTCTTATTTTTTTCTTTTTTTCAAATAGTTCAAAAGCTTTTTTACTTGCTATATTTTTTATTGTTATTCCTTCTTTTTCTAATTCTTCTAATTTTCTAAAAATTCTACTTTCATAATTACTTATATTTTCTTGTTGTTTTTTCATGATTCGTTGATATAGTTCAATATCATAAAATGGACTTTTTGGATATCTTAGTACTTGAAGGGTTTCTATAATCTCTTGTTCTGTTTGGTCTATAAATAAACAAGCAATTTCTAAAAATGTGAATCCGTTTTGTACTAATGCTATTATTTCTTCTAAAAAATCTTTATCAACGAATGTATGTTGTTCTAATCTTCTATTTATTTTTATTTGTGAACTAAGTTCTGGGTTATATTGAGGACTATTTTCATCATCTAATTCTTTTAAAACTTTTGCTACTTGTGATTGTGATAAATAAAGCTGTTTTTCTATTTCTTCACTTGTTTTTGCTTGTAAGGCAAGATTTATTACTTCCTTTCTTTTTCTTTCTAATTGCTCTTTTGTACTTTCTATCTCCATTTATTTTTCCTCCCCACTAAGAACTTTTAAAAAGGCTTCTGAAGGAACTTCCACACTTCCTACCATTTTCATTCTTTTCTTTCCTTCTTTTTGTTTTTCTAACAATTTTCTTTTTCTTGTTATATCTCCACCATAACATTTTGCTAAGACATTTTTTCGCATAGCACTTATGTTTTCTCTTGCAATTACTTTAGAGCCTATTTGAGCTTGAATTGGAATTTGAAATAATTGTCTTGGAATCACTTCTTTTAATTTTTCGACAATACTTCTTCCTCTTTGGTAAGCAAAATCTTTATGAACAATTACAGATAATGCATCTACTATTTCACCATTTAACAAGATATTCATTTTTACTAAATTACTAATCCTGTAGCCACATATTTCATAATCTAGAGAAGCATATCCTTTTGTGTAACTTTTTAATTTATCAAAAAAATCATAAACTACTTCAGATAAAGGGATTTCATAATGAATATTTACTCTTGTTTCATCAATGTATTCAAGAGATTTATAAATTCCTCTTTTATTTTGACATAATTCCATAATTGGACCTATATAATCACTTGGTACAATGATGTTTGTATAAATATAAGGTTCTTCAACTGTACTTATTTTCACTGTTTCTGGCATTTTATTTGGACTATCTACATCAATGATTTCCCCATTTGTCAATGTTACATGATATACCACGCTTGGACTTGTTGCAATTACAGAAATATTAAATTCTCTTTCAATTCTAGTTGTAATGATGTCCATATGTAATAGACCTAGAAATCCTACTCGAAAACCAAAACCTAGTGCATCTGAAGTTTCTGGTTCAATTGTTAGAGCAGAATCATTTAGTTTTAGTTTTTCAAATGCTTCTTTAAGCGCTTCATAACGGTTTGGTTCAACAGGGAATATTCCTGAATAAACCATTGGTTTCATTGGCTTGTATCCTTTTATTGGTGTAGTTGCTTTTTCTTCTTTTTTTGTTACAGTATCTCCTACTTGAACCATTGAAATATCTTTCATTGCAGCACAGAAATATCCTACTTCACCACTTTTTAATTGCTTTACATGAACTTCTTTTGGATTATGGATTCCAATTTCTGTTACTTCGAAGCTTGCATTTGTTGCCATTAAATAAATTTCATCTTTTACATAAAGCATTCCATCTTCTACTTTTATTAAACCCACTACCCCTTTATAAGGGTCAAAATAAGAATCAAAAATTAAGGCTCTTAAAGGAGAGGCATTGTTTATTTTTGGAGCTGGTACTTCTTCAATTACTTTTTCTATTAGTTGTTTTACACCTTCCCCAGTTTTTCCACTACAAAGAACTATTTCTTCTTCTTTAAAACCTAGCACTTTTTTTAACTCTTCTTTTACTTTTGGAATATTAGCATTTGGTAAGTCAATTTTATTGATAACAGGAATAATTTTTAAATCAGCATTTAAGGCTAGATATAAATTTGCTAGAGTCTGAGCTTCTATTCCTTGCGCGGCATCCACGACTAAAATAGCTCCTTCACAAGCAGCTAAACTTCTTGAAACTTCATAAGAAAAATCGACATGACCTGGTGTGTCAATTAGATTTAAGAGGTATTCTTCGTTTTGATAGGTATATGGTAATGTAACAGCATTTAATTTAATGGTAATTCCTCTTTCTCTTTCTAAATCCATACTATCTAATACTTGGTTTACCATTTCTCGTTCTGATACTGCACCTGTAATTTCTAAAATTCGATCTGCTAAAGTACTTTTTCCATGGTCAATATGAGCAATAATGGAAAAGTTCCTTATATTTTCTTGTTTTATAGAATTCATAGTTCTTCACCTTGTTTTATTATACAGAAATTAAAAAGTATTGTAAAGTTTTTGTTTTTTGTTAGGTAATTGAATAATAAATTAAATAAAAAAAAGAAAGAAGTTTACCAAAACTTCCTCTATAATTACTTAATTGAATCTCTAAATTATTATTCAACTCTCCACGGATCATTCCACGTTCCACTTCCTAATTTTAGACTACCTACTCTTAGATTTATGACTGGACGCACACCAATAGCAGCACTTACAAGGAGGATGTCATCAGCAAAGCCCGACGAATACACGCGCATTACATACGAATAGTGTCCACTAAAACTGTTCGGCGACATTGTCCAATAATCATTCCCTGTGTATAAGTAATATTTATTATTATCAGAAGAACCACCACCTGCTATATACGCTTCATCTGTATTTATAAGCCCAATAGGATATGTTAGACTTCCATTTCCTATTCCTTCATCATTTACTGTAAATCGGTCATTTTGATTCATACAGGTTAGAGATATTTTATTACTACTATACCACTTATAAGCGGTTTTCTCTGGTCCATAACCAAGTTGACTATATCCACTAGGATTTCCATTATACAAGCTCCTGTCATTACAATAATACGAATCTGCAATGTATTTTTCATATTCGGTATCTTTTAAGTGATTCTCATACCATGTATCTAAATACTCTTTTATTGTACTATCGTTAGTATTTGTTTGGGCTTTCTCCTTAGTTGTTGTTCCATAAGTAATAGATTTATAATAAATAGTATTGTAATCTCTTGTATCACTTAAAGAAATCCTTGTTACATGACTAAGATCTTGACATGTTCCTGTACTACTTGTACTTCTACAAGTATATAACCCTATTACATCTTCTGTTAATTCACTTCCAAGTACTCCTTTGACTTCTCCTGATAAAGTAAATCTATCATTTGTCTCATCATAAATGTATTCGGTTCCATAATAATAAGTTGTTGGTTTATTTTGAAAACTATAAGTAGATTCTGTACTTGCTTCTACTACTCCATCTCTATTTCCATACATATACCCTACT
>CANSRG010000051.1 GCA_947649355.1 uncultured Mycoplasmatota bacterium
TCGGCATCTTATATTCTCTATTTCTATTCTACCATAACCCCCCCCCCTAAAAGTCAAGTAAAAAAAGGATGTTAGTATATTTTTCAGTTTTTTGATTTCTAATATACTATCATCTATATCTTTTTATTTTTTCCTCTTTTATGTAGAAAGTGTTATTTCTAGTATCATGGTATTTGGGTCTAAAATGGTATCTTTTAAAATATTAGTTTCTTTCACTTTTCCATAACCATTTAAATTATATTTTAAATTTATCATATTACAAAATCTTATTATTTCATTTGTACTCCAATTTGTTACATCAGGCATTTTTATTTCTGTTCCATTTGTTTGTAAAAAAATTTTTGAACCTGCAACGACTTTTCTATTTTGTAGAGGATACTGATTTATTATATATTTTCCATTTCCTATTACAATCGGATTTAATCCTAATTTTTTTATTTCTTCTACTGCTCCATTGGTTTCTTTTGATAAATTTTGAGTAATGGTAATAATTTTACTATTATCCATATCATTTTTTTCTTCTGTTACATTTACAATGTTTGCTATATCTTTTAATGCATTCGCGATTGTTTGAGAAATTTCTGTTCCTGTTCCATTATATTGTTTTGTAGCAAAATAAAATACATATTCAGGTTCTTCATACGGAAAAAAGCCTAAGAAAGATTTTACATAGTCATTTGCACCTGTTAGGTATCCTCCATATGGAGAGGCTATTTGAGCCGTTCCTGTTTTTCCAGCAATTTTCACATTATCTGGAGCGTATAATTTATTATAACTAAACCCATTATATACTACATCATACATAAGTTTTTTCATTTGATTTATGGATTCAGTACTAACTAATTTTTCTCCTTTTTCGATTTTTGTTTCTGTAATCGTTTTATTTGATTCTTCTATTTTAGAAACAATTGTTGGTTTTACTATTGATCCATCATTTGCAAAAATAGTCATCGCTTGAAGTAATTGAATTGGTGTTACTAATACACCTTGACCAAAGGATGCATTTGCAAGTTCTGATTCATATGAAAAATCAATTTGACCAGAAGCCTCTCCTGGTAATGTAATTTTGGTTTTCTCACCAAAACCTAACATATTATAAAAATCATTTAATTTTGCAGAACCTAAAGCTAATCCTAAATTTGTAGCGGCAACATTTGAAGAATAAGCAAAACCAGTATCATACGTAATACTACCCCATCCTACATTGTTAAAATCTTTTATTTTTGTTCTTCCGTCTTTAAGTGTAATCGTACCTGATTGAAATTCTTTTTGACCTTCATAAATGCCATTTTCAATTGCTGCTAACCAAGAAAAAATTTTCATAGTACTACCAGGTTCATATTGATATCCTACTAAAGGATTTAAATAATTTGTTAAATTTTCTAAAGTATTTGGATTAAAGTTTGGGTTTGAGGCACTACCAATTATTTCTCCTGTCTTTGCATTCATAACAGTAAACATTGCCCAAGATAATTCTTTCTCTTTTGAAAAAGAAGAAATTGTATTTTCTAAAATGTTTTGAACATCACTTTTAATAGTTAAATAAATATTTGCACCAGGTATAGCATCTTCTTTATTTTCAGCACTAGTAGGCATTTTATAACCATACGCATCTTGTTGATACTCAGTATAACCATCTTTTCCAGTTAATTCTTTATCGAAGTAAGATTCTATACCCATTTCTCCGACTATTTTTCCTTCATCATTACTTCTTGCATATCCTAATATATATGATGCCCAAGAGGAGTTAATATATTGTCTTTTTTTTGCTAGTGTTTCAAAAGAGATACCAGGTAAATCTAAAGCCATGATTGCCATTTTTTCATCTTCGCTTACTCGACCCCAAGGGCCTAATTCAGCTTGATATAAATCTTGATTAAAATACCGAATTAAATCTTCTTTACATTTTGTTTCGCCTTCTTCTGTTTTAGCAAGAATTGTACACATTTCATTTGCCGTTTTTTCTTTGTCTTCGACATAATCCGTTCTTGATTTTGATAAATATGCAATTATTTTATAAGAGTTTGCATTTTTGGCTAGGGGTTTTCCATCTACATCATATATTACCCCACGACTTGCATATAATGGTGTTTTCGCGGTATTTCTGTTATTTGCGAATTCTGTTAGATTGATTCCATCTACTTTGTTACTCAATACAACGTAGCATAGTTTGATACTTATAACACAGAAAAAAAACCCAACAATACACATCGTTAGTTTCAAATTTAGTTTCAAGCTTGGAATTTTCACTTTTTTCATCTATCTTTCACAACCATTCTATTCGTCAATATTTTTAATGTTGTTATTATTATAAGACATTCCTTTCTCTCTTGCAACTTCTTGAATTTTATCTAAAGATGCGAGTTCATCTACTTGCATACTTAAAGATTCATTGATTCCTTCTTGAACTGCTATTTTTGATTTCATTTGTTCTAAAGAAATATTGGCTTCTGAAAGTAGTGCTTTAGAAAATACGGTAACAATAGGAAATAAAACAATCGCAAAAATAAGGAGTACATACATCATTTTTTCTCCTCGTAATAAAGTGATTTTTTTATTCTTTTTTGCCATTTTTATTCCATCCTTTCTGCAATTCTTAATTTTGCACTTTTACTTCTTGTATTCTCTTTTAATTCTTCTTCACTTGGAAGAATTGGTTTTTTATTTATAATTTTTAATAAAGGTTTATATTCTTCTGGAATTTCTGGTAATCCTTTTACCATTTCATTTATTTCACTATATTTTTTAAATATTTGTTTTACAATTCGATCTTCTAGAGAATGAAATGTAACTACCACAATTCTACCTTTTGGTTTTAATAATTTAATGGCATTTGGGATTGCTTTTTTTAAATCTTCTAATTCTTGATTTATTTCAATACGAATCGCTTGAAATATTTTTCTTTCAGGATGATTTTTAAAAAAGTATTTTGCTCCAACTGCTTTTTTTATAACTTCTACTAATTCTTTAGTTGTCGTAATTTCTTTTTCTTTTCTTTCTTTTACAATTTCATTTGCGATAAAAGAACTTTTTTTCTCTTCTCCATATTCATAAAAGATTTTTTTTAATGTTTCTTTGTCATATTCGTTTACTACTTTTAATGCAGTCAAAGTATCTCTTTTATCCATCCGCATATCTAGTAGTTCTTCTCTCATGAAGCTAAACCCACGATTTTCATCAAGTTGAGGAGAAGATACTCCAAGATCAAATAGAATACCATCTACAGATTTTATATTTTCTTTTTCTAGACATTCTAACATATCAGAAAATTTGTGATGGAAAATTTTAAAATTTTCCCCAACTTGACTTAATTCTTTTTCGGAATAAATACATGCTTCTTCGTCACGGTCGAAGGCGAATAATTTTCCCCTTTTTATTCTTTTTAATATTTCTTTGGAGTCTCCAGCGAAACCTAATGTAGCATCCACATAAATACCATCTTCTTTGATATTTAAGCCTTCGATACATTCTTTTTTTAATACTGTGTAATGTTTCATTCTATCACTCCAAAAATAAATTTTCTGCTATATCACTAAGTTGTTCTTCGAACGTATTTAAGTAATTTTCCCAAGTAGATTTATCCCATATTTCCATTCTGTCATTCGCACCGATTATTACAATTTCTTTTGTTAAACCAGCATGAAATAGTAATGGTGAAGGTATTTGAGTTCTTCCTTGACGGTCAAACTCACAAACAGTAGCACCAGAGAAGAAACTTCTTGTAAAAGTTCTTGCGTCTTTTTTGGTAAAGGAAAGTGTGTTTAATTTATCGACAAGATTTTGCCAGTCTTTCATGGTATAAATATATATACATTTTTCTAGCCCTTTTACTAGGACAAATTTTTCTTGTAATTCTTCTCGAAACTTTGTAGGAATGACTACTCGGCCTTTTTCATCCAAGTTATGATGGTATTCGCCCATGAACATTTTTCATCCCCCACTTTCTTCCACTTTCTACCACTGCCTACCATTATCTTACCTTTTTTCTTTCCAGTTGTAAAGTCTACTTTTTTAAAATCAAACAAAAAAAATCAACTTTACAATAAAGTTGACACTTTTATTTTTGCGTGAGGTAAAAGAATTCTATATCATCAATGACATTTTCCTCATTTCCTGTATCTACTGGTATCACAATATGAATATATTTATAATCGGAACAAACTTGATAATTGGAATCTTGGTTTATTATAGTAATATTTCCCGAGGCATCTTTTTTTTCACAGTTTTTATCACAAACTCCATCACCATTTGTATCGACATTTAGCATTAAAGAACAAGTATCAGATAAAGATAAATTTAGTTTTACTTTTGAAATATCATATTTTAATTCTTCATTTTCGCTTTCTAAATTCCATGTTTCGCCATCATAAGAAATTGATTTTTCTTGGACAAGCAACAATTTTTGTTTTTCTGTTCCTTCTAAATATTCAAAACGAATTTCTATTGTATTTCCAACGGTTCTTAATGTGGCATTTTTAAGCTTAAAGTCTTTAAAATCATCTTGCACAGTTTTTATTATTGCGGCTCTTTGGATTTGATTTTCTTTCGCATAAGAGGAATGAGTATCTTCAAATTGCATATCCATTAAAATATGAAACAAAAATAACATTACAACAGATATTAGTCCCACACTAATAATTACTTCTACTAATGTAATTCCTTTTTTATTCATGTTAATCACCTACCTCTAAATGAGCATAATAATGAAAACAATCTCTTGAGCTACATTTGTCGCCACCTTTTGTTGAGGCAAATTCTACTACAAATACATATTTATTTGGTTCTACATCATCAATATTTCTTAAATAAGTAATTAAGTTTGTATTTGTGCAAATAGCGTCTTTAAATACTTTATCATTTGATTCATAAGAGTTACATTCTGCTAAATCTTTTATATTGTGTGGGAATAAATACATACTTTTTATATGAAGTTTAGCCCATAAATCTTCTAAAAATTTTACTTCTTTTGTATAACTACTACCAAAGATATCACTTCTACTTAAAAAAATCCGTTCATATTTTGCGCCATTTTTTATATTTTCTTTTAATAATTTAAAATCAAAACTTTCTAAATATTTACTAATATAATAAGTTTCATATAACTTTACTGGATCATCATATTTTAAGTAACGAGACTCTACATTTAATGAATTTACATAAAGAGAATATATTACCATTAAAGATGCTAGTAAAATACAAGTGACTATTATTGTTTCTATAAATACAAATCCTTTTTTATTCTTCATAATTATCTCTACTCTCTATTTATTATTATAATAGAAAAAGAAACAATTGTAAAATTCTTTCTTTTATTCTTCTTTTAGAATATTTCTTTTTTCCTTTTTTATTATTTTTATACCTATATAGAATGAAAGGACTAATAAACTAGCTAGAGATATTCCTCTACATATTTTATATGGAAGTGTGCCTTCAAAATTTAATGTGTATGTTCCTTTCGTCACTTCACAACTTAAAAAGCCATTTTCATTTTCTATTAGTTTTATTTTTTCTTGTTGTTCATTTTTTAGTATATAACCAAAGTAAAAAATTCTTGGAAGTTCTAGTGTTACTTTTTCTTCTGTTTCGACTTGAAACTTTAAATAAGGCACTTTATTTTCTAACGTGGTCACTTCTCCATTTCCTTTTTTCAGTTCTATTTCTTCTGTCTTATTTTCAAAATATTTTTTAGATTCTTCTTCGGCACCTATATTTTCTGGTAAGTATTCTTGTTGCCAACCCATAATCGCTGCATAGTTAATTTTATTTAAGTCTAATTCATTTCTTTGGTTATCTTTCATGATTAAACCAGAAATGATAATTAAGATTACTACTACTATTTTTAAAAGTTTATTTTTGTTTTTCTTAAATGCAATGGGTGATAGAATTGCAACTCCAAAAATTACTAATATTACTAAACGCCAACCAAATTGAATCATAAATAACATATATGGCATGAATAACCAAGGGAAATATCTTGTAGATGCCCATACACTAAATAGTAAAAAGATGGTTACTAATTTATAATTCTTTTTTAATAACTCCTTTTTATTTTTATAAATGGTAATTCCTAGAAGAATTAGAGTTGTGATAGCAAAACGATAAGACATGGTTGTTGTAGGTAATGGATTATCAAAGATATATTCAAATCCCCAAAGAGCTGTATGCCATATTCCAAGTGACATGTACCATTTTTTGTATACCATGTAGTGGCCTCTTAATTTATGTTCAATCATCGGTTCAAAAAAGAATGCGGTTAACAAAAATACTACAATGCATCCTTTTATAAAAGGAATTAAAAATTCTTTTTTAAATATCTTTTTGGAGTAAAATAACATGCTCGCCCCAAGAATTAAAGTAATATAAATCATCATCGTAAAATGAGATAAAATCCCACCTACATACCCTATTATAAAACATGGATAAAATAGTTTTTTGTTTCCTTCTAACAATTCTTTTATACTCACGATGATTAGTGGTAAAAAGATAAAAATTAAACTTTCTCCTAGTGCATCTCTTACATAAATCTCACTTAAATGATAACTGCTTGCCATATAAATTACAGAGGATAGAAAACTACTAAATCTCTCTTTATGAAACCGATATGCACAAAAATACATGGTAAGTCCTGATAAAAACATTCCTAAAAAATGAAATATTTTTAAAGAATCTAATATATTTAGATTAAAAAAAGATGTGAAGTATGTGAGATATGCTCCCATTGTATGCGCAAGTGGCGGATAAAAAAGCCTCGTTCCGTATCCCAAATTATTTCCTACAAATGGAAGAATTCTCAAAGTAAAGCCATTCCAAAAATTTTCTGCTATACTTCTTTTTATTAACCCAATATTCATGATATGAAACCAAGTATCATCATTTTCCATATAAGGACTTATTATAAAAGGTAACAATAAAATTATGGCAACGAAAAGAATTCCTAAAATATACATTATATGTTCTTTTTGATTTTTTTTCATACTATCACCTACAAAAAGTATAAAAAATTGCAACAAAAAAAGCAACTATCAAATTGCTTTATTTTACGCTCTACTAGAATATTTTCCATCACTTGTAGAAATAATAATTTTTTCTCCTTGGTTAATAAACATTGGAACTTTTACAGTATATCCTGTTTCAATGGTTGCATCTTTTAATGCATTATTTGTAGTGTTTCCTTTTGTAGCAGGTTCTGTTTCAGTTACCTCAAATTCAATTTTTTCTGGAAGTGTTACTCCTAAAAGTTCACCTTCATAATAATCTAATTGAATTTCTAAACCTTCTTTTAAGAATCTCTTTTCATTTTCTAATTTTTCTTGAGGTACTTCAATTTGATCATAAGTCTCTGTATTCATAAATACGAAAGAAGAACCATCGTTATATAAAAATTGCATTGGCATACGATCAATTCTCGCTCTTTCAATTTTTATATTAGTATTATAAGAGTTTTCTACTACAGCTCCTGTTCTTAAATTTCTTAGTTTAATTCGAACAAAAGCACTTCCTTTTCCAGGTTTAACATGTTGAAACTCAACAATTTGACAAAGATTTCCATCGATAATGATTGTCATACCATTTTTAATATCATTGATATTGATTTGCATAAGACGTCTCCTTTCTTAATTATTTTCCAACTTTAGATTCTTTAAATACTGTTACTTGATGACAAGTAGGACAATATTTGTTTAATTCCATCTTATCTGGCGTATTTTTCTTATTTTTTATTCTTGGACGACGTGTTACTTTACCACAACGAGAACATTTCATCCAAAAATATTGTCTATCTTCTTTTTTTGCCATAGGTATAACCTCCTCACATCAAAACTATATGTATTTTAGCATAGTTAAACTTCAAGTTCAAGTAAATAAATAAAAAATAATGGTGAAAAAACTTTATTAGTTTACTTAGGTTAGTAAAGTCTTTAAGAAGTTTATAGGTGATTAGTCTTTTTTTGAGAAGAAAGCTACAAATTTTTTATCTCGTAATTATAGTTTCGTACAGAACAAATTTAAGCAAAAAATCAAAGAATTAAAAAAAGAATAACCACCATATTGAATTATTCATTTTTTACTTTAATCAGTATTGTCAAATTTACACTAAAATTATTTTTAATTTAATAAGTCAATTTCAATATAAGTATCAGTATCATAATTATATACTTTATTATCTTCAATTTTTCGTATACCATAGTGATTAGAGTTAGGTGTCCAAAAGACATTTGATTCTATTTTAATTCATAGTTTTAGAAATAATCCTTCTAAAAGTAATTTGAATAAAAACACAATGTTTCTTATTGTGCTTATTCATAACTAATTCTATATAAGCCTAGTGAACAATTCCAAATCAATGTGTTTTCATTTAAAGGAATTAACTGTCCATATATAGGTTTGTTGGGATTATCATTTGGAAATTCTACTACGCTTGTTTTTACCCATTTATCATTTTGACGTTCAAAAAATAGAAATGTTACATAATACTTTGTTTTTTTATTTACTCTTTCTGTTTTTGCTACATATAATACTATTTTATCATTTCCCATGTGAGACATACTGTATGCATTACCATATTCTTTCCATTCTGACTCTTCTATTACTGCCCCTTTCCTATCACAAGATTTTTTTTGATAAACTCCTGCCTTTGAAAAAGCATTTATACCATCATAATTTGTCATACATAATGTAAATGGGGTTCCATCATCTAATGAGATTAGTTTTCTTGACTCTGCTTCTCTTGTAATTCCTGTAAAACCAACTCTACCTTCTATATCTCCACTTGTATTGTTACTGCTACCATAAGGACGTTTTGATGTTTCGCTTACTTTTATGACTTTTCCTTCTTTAAAATAGTAATCATAAATACGATGTTTGTAATATGTTTTGGTATCTGTTCCTAAAATAATTCCAACAATGTCACTTCCAGTACTATAATGAATAAGTGATAAACCACCCCAATATTTATTTCCACCTTCTATATATTCCACTTTATTTTGAACTGATATTTTTTCACCATTTATTTTAAGAGTCATGATTCCATATCCACCATATTTTTCTCTACCATGATAACTTGTTCCTGCATACACTATTGTATTGTCATCAACTCTTACAATTCCTGTATCCCCAACACCAAGGGCTTTTTTACCATAGGTAATTTGCTGTTCTTCTCCGTAAGTCACATCCTTACCATTAAACGTTAATACTTGCCCTCTTACAGTAGAATAATAACAAGTACTTCCTTTACAAACTCTTTTTGTTCCATATCCCAAATCTAAATCCTCGTCCCAAAGAGTGCTATTTGTAAAATGGACGATTTGATTTTTATTGAGTGGCGAGACTGTTCCTTTTAAATAATCCCCAATTCTAGTAATTGTCGGATCACAACTTTTTGTATTACAACTTTCTTTGTCTTGACCACTTGATATTACTTTA
>CANSRG010000052.1 GCA_947649355.1 uncultured Mycoplasmatota bacterium
TAAAAAAGACTAATACTTTCTTTTGAAAATTGCCCCCCCCCCGTTAACTAAAAATCTTCTTCATTTTATTACCCACTTTCTTATTTCATTTTAGCACATTTTTTTTCGACATTTTTTTTGCAAAACAAATATGTTGTTATCTTTTAAAAATAATTAAAATATCAACTTTGTATAATAAATAATATTAGTATAAAATCATATCATCTTTATTACTTACCTATTCTCACAACCTATATAGTTATTAAAATAATAAAATTATATCCCACCTAATTAAATATGAAATTTTTTCTTATCAATCTTTTTATATTTTTTGGTTGTAAAACCTTACATTATTAAGATTTACACAAATTTGACATTTTTGCCTTAATGTGATATAATGTATCTATATTAAAAGGGGTTTGTTATGAATATATTAGATATGCTTTCAAAAGAACTAAGTCAAAATAATTGGACATTAGAAGAAAAAGCTCGTTATTTATACATTCGTTGCTGTGAGTTATTCACATATGATCCACGTTATCAATTTTGTAACTATATTTCTAATGGAGATAAATTAAAAAATGAAATATTAAACAAAAAAATAAATTTAGAAAATGTTACTGATACATGGGTAGTATGTTCATCTCACATGAATGAAATTTATGGAAAACTTTTAAAACTATTATTAAACATAGATGCAAAATCTGTAAAAATAAACGAATCAAGCGTTCATGTTTGGACAGAGTTTAATGATGGAACAAACGAAATAAAAGCTGATAGTGCGATTAAAATATGTTCTGATTTAACAAGAACAAAAATGAAATTACAAACACAAGAATATCATCCTACAAAAGTAGACCCAACTTATAATGACAAATTAAAAAGAATAGACCAAAAAATTGGATATATTAAAGAAAATTATGAAGATGCCTATTTAAATCAATTAAGAAAAGAATTAGATGAAATAAGCAAAAATTTTGAAAATAAAGATGATATTCTCATATATAAATGGCAAATAATAGAAAAACTTTTAAAAAAATATGAAAATGAAACATTACCAATCAACATGCAAGTAGTATTAAACTATTTAATGATTCGATTATTAACAAGAGAAGAAATAAATAAAATTGAAATAAAAGATTTTTTTCAATATACAACTAACGAAGATTGGATTTTTGCAAGAATTTATGAAATTGCATTAACAAACGAAACAAAATATTTTATTCAACCAAGATTTAAAAATACTTTTAATTATTATGAAATCAATCAAGATACTTCTGAATATTATAAGAGAAAAATGATTTACCTACCAAAAAGGTAAATTTTTTTTTATGATTTTAAAATCACAAAAAAAGCCCATTAAAATGGACTTTAAAAAGAAAATATTAACGTTTACTAAATTGTGGTGCACGACGTGCTTTTTTAAGACCATACTTTTTACGTTCTTTAACTCTAGGATCTCTAGTAAGCATTCCAGCAGGTTTTAAAATTTTACGATAAGCAGTATCAGCAGTTTGATCAGTATTTGCATCAAATAAAAGTAATGCACGAGTAATACCTAAACGAATCGCACCAGCTTGACCAGCATATCCTCCACCTTTAACAGTAACAGTAATATCAAAACGATTTTCATTATTAGTAAGAGTAAGAGGTTGTTTTAAGTCTAATACTAAAATAGCATCAGGCATATATTCATTTACATCTACACCATTTATTGTAATATTACCAGTACCACTTGTAAGTGTTACTTGAGCAGCAGCACGTTTTCTACGTCCAGTTGCTTTCCAACTTTGTTTTGCCATAAATATACCCTCCTAATCCACTTTTAATTCTACAGGTTTTTGAGCTACATGTTTATGATTTTCATCACGATAAACAAATAACTTTTTACCCATAGCTCTACCAAGACGTCCATGTGGCAACATTCCCTTGATAGCTCTTTCCATCATTTCTTCTGGATAATTTTGAATCATTTCTTTTGCACTACGTTCTCTAAGTCCTCCAGGATATCCTGAATGATTATAATATTTCTTATCCTCTAACTTATTTCCCGTTAATTTTACCTTATTTGCATTGATTACAATAACATAATCTCCACAATCAACATAAGGAGTATAAGTAGGTTTATGCTTTCCACGTAATACATGAGCAGCTTTTGTAGCTACACGACCAAGAGAAATTCCAGTCGCATCAATAACATACCATTTTCTGTCAATATTTTCTTTCTTTTGTAAAAATGTACTCATATTTTTTTTCCTTTCATCTTTCTCTTCATAAAATTCACTTTCCCAGGGCAAACTTCACTTCAAGATAAATAAAATGTACCGATTAAAATTATATGCGATATCACTAATAAAGTCAAACAAAAAAGAACGTTTTTAAAAAGAAAAGTGATATTTTAACCAATTTTCTTCATTTAAAGGAAAAATACGTTCTTTTAAAATAAATTTTTATTGATTTCTAAAATAGCTTTTAAAACCTGATTTTCTTTTTCAATATCTTTAGCATTTAAAAAAAGGTTAATAAGTATATTTTTAATTTTCAATAAAGTTTTTTCATCATCACAAAACAAAGAAATATTAGTTAAATCTTTTACTAATAAGTTAGCAGGTTCTTGCATAAGTAAGACGTCTTCTTCTTTTGTTAAATTTTGGATACTTGTCTCATAATTTTGACGTTCATTTAAAGCAGTTTGAAAAAGACCAGCCATTCGTAAATATTTTGAATATTTAAAAGAATTTTGTATTGCAAAATCTAAAATTTCTCGAAGAGTACTAAA
Organism: uncultured Mycoplasmatota bacterium; assembly: GCA_947649355.1. Classification (GTDB taxonomy): domain Bacteria; phylum Bacillota_I; class Bacilli_A; order RF39; family UBA660; genus Ventrenecus. The sequence goes on from CANSRG010000052.1 coordinate 2,759, forward strand.
CTCTTTAATTTCTTCAAAAGTTTCATTAGTTATTTCAAAAACAGGTATTTGTAAATCAACTCTTGCTAAATGACTAAGCTCACTAGAAAAATGAGTGAAAAGAAAATTCATAAAAGGAGAAAGTATTCCATGTTTTATCACAGAAATACCTTTACGAAATTCAGAATAAAGTTGCAATAAACTATAATAATCTTCATGAGATAAAATATGAATTTGAAACCGTGATGAAGATTCATAGTCCTTTTCAAATTGAAGCATTTGTAAATAACATTTCTCGTAAGATTCTAATTTCTTTTTATCATTCATATTATTTATTTTCTTTTGAAATAATTCTTTTTCTTCTTCTGTAATCCATTCTAACTTCTTCATAAAATCACTTCCAAAATTATTTTACCAAAAATAAAAAAGAAAGCAACACATAAACTAATATTTTATTTCCATAAGATATAATCCACAAGCAGGAGCAACAAAAAAACGTTTTTCTAAAGATGGATAATTTAGAGCATCCAAAATAGAAGCACAAGTTACTTTTCCACGTCCTAAATCTAATATAGCCCCTACTAAACTTCTTACCATATAACGATAAAAACTCTTTCCCTTCACTTCAAAAATATAATAATCTTCTTGTTTATATACTTGAAAAGAAGTAATTTGACTGACATAACTTTCTCTTTTAGAAGAAACAAAATTATGAAAATCATGTATCCCTAAAAATAAAGAACAACCCTCTTTCATTTTCTCATAACAAAGTGGATAAGTAATAGAATAAGAATAACGAGTTACAAAAGGATTTTTCGCTCCAACATAAACTTTATATACATAAGTTTTTTCCACTACAGAATGCCTCGCATGAAAAGAAGAAGGAACCAAAGAAATAGAATTTACACTAATAAAAGCTGGTAACATTTGATTCATAGAATATTTCAATTTTTCTAAAGGAATTTCATGATGTAAATCAAAATGAATACATTGATCACACGCATGAACTAAAGCATCTGTACGTCCTGCACCTTTTACCACCACTAAATCATTATCTATTTTACTTAAAACGTTTTCTAAAACATTTTGAACACCTCTCCCATTATTTAATCTTTGAAATCCCAAAAATTCACTTCCATCATAACTAATGCGTGCTAAATATCTCATGATACACCTCGGAAAATAGCTTTTAACGTTTCATTAAAAGTAATTTCATGGTCCACTTCATGATGATGTGACAAAAAATATTTAATAAGTTCTACCGTAAAAGGCATTTCTACATATTTATAAATATCTTCCTCATAAAAATCTGTACATAATTTATATTTTTCTTTCGTTGTAAATAAATAAAATTGTTTTACAGTTTCACATACAAAATTCATATCATTTTCAAGAAGCAAAACAAAAATATCTTGCTTATGAATTAAATTACGGAAAAAACGTTTAAAATACTCTCTTTCACTAAAAATAAGACCTTCAAAAAAGTGTTCTAAAACTAACATTTTTGATTGATTTAACAAAGAAAGAGATAACTGTACCCGCTTTACTTCGGATAAAGTAAGCTGACTTAATGAGACATGAGCTAAACTTGATTTTAATTTTACAAGCTGCAAAGACTTAAGTATTCGCTCATCACTTTGTTTGGTAAGTTCTTTTAAGTAAGAGAAAACAGATTTTTCTAAAAAGAGAAATTCATCACAAACAAAAGAAACACCATCCATTTTTGGTACATCTTTTAATTTTTTGGGAAAATTTACTAAAACAGAAAAACCATTTGGATTCACAAAATTATTTAATTCGATTGCCATAAAGCCACCTCTAATTCTTCTTTTGAAAATAAAATTTCATTTAAAAGTCCATAATAACCAAGTTGAATCGACATATTAACATAAAAAGGAAGAGAAAAACCTAATATTTTCATAAGCTTTTCTTCTTTTAATACCAAAAGAGTTTTTCCTTCTATAGCTACTTGATTATTTTTAAGAACATACAAATACAAAAAGAAAACTGCTTTTTCAACATCATTAGTAGCAAGAAAAAACCTTATTTTATTTTCTAAAAGAAAGGAACAAATAAGAGAAATTTCAAAATATGTAAATGGTAAATCGTCAGAAAAGAAAAAATCTGGTTCTTCTAAAAGTTTAAGAACAAAAGCACATTTCATTTCAATATTTTTTTTATTAAAAAACAAAGAATCACAAAAAGTCTGATATATAGTAGGTAAAGAAGAATAACAAATACATTCTTTCCAATTAGAAACATTTACTTTTTCTCCTAAATAAAAAACAACTTTTCCATTGGTTTCATAATTAGAATGTTCTTTTAAAGATTGTAAAAGCTTTGATTTTCCACTACCACTCTCACCTAAAAGACAAATAGACTCTTGAAAATCCATGGAAAAAGAAGCTAACAAAAGTTGAGAATTTATTTTCAAATCCATAGAATTTATTTTAAAAAACTTTTCCATAACATCACTACTAATAGTTTAAAAGAAAAAAGGAAAAAAAGAAAGAGAAAAACAAAAAAACTTCTACTCTTGAGGAAGTTTTATAATAAATTCACCTGGTAAAGAATACATATATTTTTCCCTTGCATAACGAGCCACATAATCCATATCATGTAATTTTGTAACCTCACTATTTAAACTCTCTTGTTCTTCTAATAATTCAGAATAATATAAAGTTAATTGAGAGATTTCTTGGTTTTTCTTTGCTATTTCCAACCAATCTTGAAAAATAGTACCAACAAAAACTCCTACTATTCCTAAAAATAATAGAGATAAAACAAAAAAACGTTTTCTAGCTTTTGTAGATTTTTTTTTCACACTTTTCACCCTCTAATTATCAAAGGTATTATATCATTTTCGAAAAAACTTTACAATGCGACTAGATAATATCTTTGAAAAGTTGACATGTTTTGACAAATAACCATAAGAAAAAAAACCTAAAAAAACAAATATTAAAAAATAAATATGTAAAACTCCTCCATTTAAATAATAAAGAAGTAATAGATAAATTAAAACAGAATCTAAAACAAATAAAAAAGTTACAAAATAACGAAAATAAATAGAATATTTATCACATATTTTAAAATGAAAAAAGGAAAAAAAATGAAAGAAAAATCCAAAAAGAAACGATAGAAAAAAAGAAAAAAGTTGTAAAGTTTCTTCCATTATTTAAACAATTTAGCCATAAAGCTTTCTTCCCTAGGCTTTCCTTTAGCATTTTCCAAATATTGATAACTATTGATTTTTCCTTTAATACGAACGTTTCCATCATGAGTATCTAATTTTAAAATTTCAAGTCCACTACCTTTTAAAAGTAAAATTCCCATTGTAGTTTCCAGTAAAAACTCCTCATGATCAAAACTAGTTATTTTCTTAACTCCAGTTAAATGAATTTCTCTTCGATCAATTATTTTTACCTCATGATTACTAGGTACTAACAAATTACTTCCCTGTTCCATAATCTCACCCATTATCAAAATATGCAAAAGAAAAAAAATTATGAATAAAACAAAAAAGATAGAATTTTAAATCTCTATCTCTTATTACTCTTCTTCAGCTTTATTATATTCTTCTAAAATAGCTTCAGTAAAATCATTACGAACATCTGGATTGATTGGATGACAAACATCTTTATATTCACCAGTAGCAGTTTTTCTACTTGGCATCGCGATGAATAAACCGTTGTCTCCTTCAATAATACGGATATCATGAATAGCAAATGCATCATCTAATAATACAGAAGCAATTCCACGTAATCTTGAATTTTCTTTCGTAATTTTACGAACACTAACTGATGTAATTTTCATAACTTACTCTCCTTCTAATAAAGTTAAACCTAACTTATAATAATATTTTATAGCATGTTAAAAAAGAATTCAAGGCTTTTTTACGCTCGTTTTACAACAACATCTCCAATTATAACATCTGCATAATTAAAGCTTTTCTCAGTGCCATTCACATTAACTGTGAAAACATAAGGATAAACACCAGATAAAACACCAAAATATTGAAAATTTTTATTTCTCATACCAAACACTTGAACAGAAACTTCTTGATTTAAAAATCCTTTTATTTGATCTCTAATAATATCTAAATTCATAATCCTCCTTCATCTTGGGAAACCAACATACATCATACCAGTAGAAATAATTCCTCCCATACCATTTGGTCCATATTTTGTTTTAGAAAGCAAAGCCACTAAATCTATTTCTTTATTACGTTCACTCATCGCTAGAACAGTAGCAATAATAGCTGGATCTAAGGCATGAATATTAACTCGTTTGGGAGAACTTGCAAAATTTGCTCCCGCACGAATTAACTCTTCATAATGACTTTGACAAGCCCCCGCAATAATTACAAGTTTTTCATGACTTTTTTCAAATTTTCTTGCCTCTTTAACTGCTCGAACAAAATTTTCTGTATTTCGATAATTTTTAATATCTTCCTTACCACCTTTTCTAGAGTAATAAGCATCATGGCCAGTAATAATCACAATATCAGGTTGATACTCTAGTAAAAGACTCCGAATTTGTTTAGAAACGTCACATTCCTTAATTTTTTTTCCTATAGCCATAACTTTGTTGCGTTTATAAAATTTTAAACATCTTTCTAAATACTCTTCATCAGCATCTGCAGATGCTTGTTAAGTAACTAAAAATTTATAAAAAATTATCATGGAAATTAAAAAACATAAATATAAAATTCTTAATTATACAATTGACTTATCGTTTGATAAACATAATAATCATAGTTTCAATGCTATTTTTATCTTTTATAAAAGACTTTTTTATCCTTTAGTATAAGTCTTAAATAAGTTAATGATAATTAAAATATTTTCTTTCTCTTAACCAACTACACTAATATCATCTTCAAATGAATCACTAATATAGGAATTTATAAATTCTTTGAATTTAGTAAAGTCGAATTCAAATATCTTAGAAAAGCTTCAAGTATCATTTCATTTATTGATGGTGCGTTATCATCATATACACATATCACTAATTCTTTATTCCTTTCTTTCATAATTAGCCTCCCATAAAGTTTATGAGCGCTAAAAAATTTAATGAAAAAAAAGATATACCTCTCGTTGATAAAATCAACTTTATTGTATATCTTTTTTACTATTATAGTTATCTAAGTTCTGGATAACCTTTAGCAGAAATATTATCTAAATTCCAAATAGTTTCATCAAAACCTAGATCTTTATAAAATTGTGCATTTAAATTATTTTTAGAAATACTGTTAAGTTTATCTTTAGTATTTTCACTAACTCTACTTGAACCAGTCTCTTCTAAAACTTCATAACAATTGCTTAAACCAGCAAGTATTTGTGATTCAATTGCACCAGTAAATTTATATGGTATAAACTTAGTGCCATCTGTAGCAACATATCCAGTCATATTACCAAAAGCAATACTATTTTTAATAACTGGAGTATTATAAATATTACCAATAGTAGAAGCATTATATACACTATTTGCAAGATTATTATAAGTATTACTTGGCTTATCAATTGACACATCAGTAATAACATTTTCTACAATTGTACCATTTTGTTGTAATGCACCAACAAGTCCTCCATTTTCTGTTGAAGTTACGTGAAGCGTTCCTTCTACAAATACATTAGAAATTTTTCCACCATATTTACGTCCAACAAAAGTAGAGACATACACACCACTACCAGTAACATCAGCATTCTTAACAGAAATATTTTCAAATACTGAATTAGCATTATCACGACCATCCATTCCAGAAAGAACAGCTACATTATTAGCTCCTGATAAAGTAATATTCTCAAATTTCACATTTCTTACTGTAGAGGTAAATGTTTCTTTAGCAAATGCTGCAACAAAGTTGCTACTTGCACTAATATTACTAAAGTTTTTGATAGTAAAGTTTTCCGCAGTTCCTCTAAAGTTTGCAAATAAGCTTGCGTTTGTAAGATTACTTAATGTATGACCATTTCCATCAATCTTACCATTAAATAAAGCAGTAACTACAGATCCTTCACTATAAGTTTTACCTGTAAAATCGATATCGTTATCAATGATATAGATTCCACTAGGATCTTCATTTAATTTAGAAATATCTTCTGCTGAAGTAATATGATAAGTAAGTTTTTCAACAGTGCAATCTCTAGTAACCACGTTACTTACTGCTCCACCAATTAAACTTAAATCATTTCTTCCACCAAAATCCATTTTTAAATTTGTAACATTTATTTTTTCAACAGTACTCATCTCTGCTTTATAAGCTAAAGCACCAGCATTTTTAATTGTTTTTGGTATATTCGTATTTTCAATATGAATATTTCCTACATAACCATATCTAATTTTATTAAAGATAGGTAAAGTATTTCCAATTATTTTATGACCATTTCCGTCTAATCTACCCATAAATGTATTAGTTACATTTGTTGTCATATGAGAGAAATCAATATCATTATCTAATACATAGTAACCATATGGTTGTGTATTAAGCTTTTCAACTAATTCTTCTGCAGTTTTAATATGATTTACTTCAACGGTTGTTCCAAGAGGATCATCAATAAAATCATTCGTAACACTCTTTAAGTAATGATAATATATTTTTCTAAGATTTGTTCTTGAGCTTGCATTTCTATTCGTATCACTTGATAAAGCTTGAT
>CANSRG010000053.1 GCA_947649355.1 uncultured Mycoplasmatota bacterium
TATAACTATACTCATTCATAGTACTATCATTTAATACTTCTAAGTTGATTTGATATGAGGCTAAATCATTACATGTATTTGTTATCGTAAATTCATATGGTGTTAAAGTTTTACCAACACTATCTTCTATTGGATAAGCTTTTCCTATTTGAATGGGATTAAAGTCCGTAAATTCTACTTTAAAACAACCAACCGTTAAACTATTTTCTCCTGTTTGAACATGTGTCACTTGCCATATGGCATAACTTACTCCCACGACACAAAATATTCCTATTAGTATTCCTACTACCAATAACACTTTTTTCTTTTTCATATAAATCAACTTCCTTTTTTCTAGTATGTTCTTATTTTTTACTATGATACTAGTGTAACACAAGAAAATATATTTTACCATTCTTTTGTTGTATTCTTTTCTTGTTTTATTCTCTTAACTATTGTACCATTATACCCCCCCCCCTAAGTCAATTTACATTTAATTTACGTTTATTGCTATCCTTTTCTTCCTTTTTTTGATAAAATACTTTTAGGTTCCCTTAGTAAAATGGATATTACAAGATCCTCCTAAGATTTAGTTGTAGGTTCGATTCCTACAGGGAACACCAGAAAGTTTATTCGCTCTTTACCAAAGAGCTTTTTTTATTCTCTCTAGTATAGACATATTTCTTTTTGCTTCTGTTTCTTCTCTTTGATATTTCATTTGTTCTAATCTTTCTTGTTCTTTTTTTAATAATCTAGTTTTTATCCATAAAGGGCAATCATCGATACTTATAAAAATTCGTTTTAATATTTCTTCTTCTTTTTCTTTAAAAAAACTTAATAGAAAATAAGAATTACATTTCAGTCTATTTTCTAAACTACTTATGTATACAAAGCTTTTAAATACTTCTTTTTGTTCACTTTTTAAATAAAAATTTACTGAATCTGCTGTAATATCTACACAGAATTTAGAATTTAATGTAGAAATATTTTCTTTTTGCTCTTTATTTTCTTTTTCTACTTGTTGGTAAAAATCAAAAATATTTGAAATGGTTTCCCCTAGATGTAGTAAAAAGATTTCTGGATTATTTATTTCGGATTTTGTTATTACTACATCATCTTCTTCTTTTTCAAAATATATTTCTTTCCAAACTTTATCTTTTATACAAACTTTTAATTTTTTCTCTTTTTCATAATAAGTATAAAATAATAATATGTCTTCATTTATAATTTGTTTGGAGATTTTTTTTAATTTCTTTTTAAAACTTTTATTTTGTTTCTTTTTTTCCTTTTCTCTTTCCGTTAAAATTTCTATTATTTCCAATAAAGATACTTCATAAGCACGTTTTAAAGTGGTTTTCTTTAATAGATTTTGTATTTCTTCTATGACTTCTCTTTTATTTGTCATTTTTGGATGTTCTACAACACTTTTTTGTTCCCATCTTTCTATATTTACTTCTTTATCTGTATAAAAATAAATCTTTTTTTCTTTTTTAGAATATTGAATTGTATGAAACATTACTTTTTCGTTTGATTCTAAAATCATGCTTAAACAGTTTTCAAATTCATAAGTTTCTACATTGTTTATTGTGCTTATTTTTAAATTTTCACCTAATTCCTTTATAGGAAGGATTGTATCACTTTCAACTACTACTTTATTCTTTACTACTGTTTTTACAGCTGGACCTATTGGTACAAACATTTTTTCACCTCAAGAGGATTATCTCATTCTTTTTTTATTTTGACAATGAAAAAGAGCCATTTTTTGTGGCTCTATGCTACTTCTAAATATTCTCGTAATAGCTTCAAACTTTTTGTTTCATACCTAGATATCATTACTTGTGTTTTGCCCATTTTTTTGGCCGTTTCTTGTTGGGTCATATCTTCAAAGTAGCGATATTGTAGGATTTTTTGTTCCATTTCTGGTAAGGAGTTTATCCCATCTTTTAAAGTAAGTTTCTCGTCAAGCGATAATCCTTCTTCGATTGGAATTGTTTCATATAAATTTCTTGTTTCCTCATCGTTTTTATCTAAACTTAAGGTTTCACTATTTATACTTAAAGCTTCCATTACCTCAAATGGAGTCATTCCTAAAAATTGGCCGATTTCCTCGTACGTTGGAGTTCTTCCAATTTTTTCAGAAAGGGCATTTTGGGTTAGCTCTATTTTTTTTGACAACCTTAACATTTCTTTGCTTACTTTTATTTTTCGATCTTTCATAAGGAATTCGTACATTTCCCCAAAGATATAATTATAAGCATAAGTAGAAAATTTTATTGTTCCATTGTTTCGATATTTTTTTAATGCTTTTAGAATACCCAACTTTCCGGATTGGAGTAAATCTTCGAATGGAACATTATAAAAGTTTGAAGCGATACTTTTTAATAGTGGAATATTCTCCTCTATTAGTTGTTCTTGGTTCAAAATAAATCCTCCCATAACAGAAGTATGCGCATACTTTTCTTTCTTTTTTCCAAGAAATAAAAATAATATCTTGTTAATCAAAGCAACTACACTATTTTGATAAATTTTGATATTCTGCATTTTTTCTTGGTTTTTTATGCTTTCCCCTAGCCAATATAATCATATTTTATTTTGAAACTTTTTTAAAGTGTTTCGACAAAAGAACGCAAAAATTTTGGAATTTAAAAAATTAGAACTTTTATATTCTAATTTTCACCTTTTATTTCATTTATTTTTTCTATTGCTTTTTTTACACTTTCTTCATTAGGAATCATTACTGCTGAATAAAGATCTGGAAAAGCATTTGTTAATTCTCTCGCATCAGTTCCGCTTAATACATTATTTTCTACTGTCCATGAAGGGTTTTCTGCTAATTGCTTTTGAATAAATTTTGTAATACTATCTAAAGAAAGATTTGTTGCAAAGTTTCCTTCAATACTATTTAATATTTTGGTATATTTTGTTAAAACTGTTGGGCTTGTTAATTTTTTTATCATCCCATTTATTACTTGTTGTTGATGACGAGCTCTCGCAACGTCTCCTTCTCGAAGTCCATATCTTTCTCTTACATATGCAAGTGCTTGTTTTCCATTTAAATGATTTATTCCTTTTTTATAAACATAATACACACTTCCTTGTTCTTCTTCATAATCAGCAGTAAATTCGAATGGATTATCTACATCTACTCCGCCTATAGCATCTACTATGTTTACTAAAGATGTAAAATTTATTCTTATATAATAGTTAATATCTGTTTCTAAAAGTGTTTCAATTGTTTTGATAGATGTTTCTACTCCTTTTAATCCTGCGTGAGTCAACTTATCTTTTAATCCTGTAGTACCATCAATTTGAACATAATAATCTCTTGGAATAGAAGTTAATAAAATTTTATGAGAAACAGGATTTACTGTTATTACTATATTTACATCACTTCTAGATACTTTTGTTAAACCACCATATGTATCTATACCTGTTATATAAACACTAAAAGGTTCTTTTGTAATTGCCACATCTTTTTCAATTTCTTTTTTCTCAACTGTTATTTCTATTGTATCTATCACTTTTACTTCTTCTTTAAACTCATTGCTCATTTCTGTATATATTTTATATTCTTCTTCTTCCATTAAAATAGCATCTACAGTTTTTTCTTTTAATGCATTTATTAAAGCTGAATTGTCATTTTGTATATTTGTCGTAAATTTTCCTATCTCTTCTAGTTTTTTTAGGACTTTCGTTACTCCCTCTCGGTCATTTACATAAGATATTTTGTGATTTTCTAAGTCTTTTAATTCTTTATAAAAACTATCTTTTTTTACTATAATCTTGTAATGTTCTGTCTCTATATTTAAAACACTAATGTTTTTCAAAAAATTTATTGTCGCCCCTTGATAATGAATGCATATTGCATAAATAATTATACATATTAAAGATAATATAGTACCACATAGTCTTTTTTTATAATTTTTCTTTGACATTAAAAAAAATAATCCTACATCTACTAATCCTATAAATATAAAAAGCAAGAATAAATATTTTAAAGGAAGAATTCCTAGTCTTATAAATTGAATGAAGAAATAAATACTAAATAAAATGGCTAATAGTGATATGCTTTTAAAGATTACACTTTTTTTTAATTTCCATTTTTTCTTAGTTTTTGTTTGCATTCTTTCTTTCACCTCTACTTCAAAATTATAGGAATTTAAAAAAGAAAATTCAAGATTTTCTTCCTTATTTGACATTTACTTTATTAAAATTTTTCCAGAAGTAATTCGTTTTAAATTTTTTATTATTAAATCTATAAAACTTGCTTTTTCTATGTTTTCTTTTACTGTTACATCTAATACATCAATAACATTATCTTTATCTACAACTTCCACTTCTCCTATTTTTTCCCCTTTTTGTTTCGGGGCTATAAGTGAATCTACTTTTACATTGTAAGAATAATTTGGAAGTTGTTCTGTTTGTTTTAATAATTTGGTATAGTCTTCTTTTAGTACAATTTCAACTGTTTCTGTTTTACCAAGTTCTATTCTTTTTGTTCCTAAAACTGTATCCTTTTTTAAAAGAATTCCTGTTTTATAAGTATTAAAGCCGTAGTTTAACATATTTGTGATATCACTACTTCTTTCATCTGTTGTATTTGCTCCCATTACTACTGCGATTAGTCTTAAATTATTTTTTTTAGCGGTTGCTGTTAAACAATACCCTGCACTTTCTGTAAATCCTGTTTTTAATCCATCTACTCCATCATAAAAACGAACTAAGCGATTTGTATTTACTAACCAAGTGGAAGTGCCATCTGGTTTTTTTAAATAATCTTCATAAATACTTGTAAATTCTAAGATTTTTGGATGTTTTAAAAGTTCTCTAGCCATTAAAGCCATATCATGAGCAGTGGACACATGTCCTTCTGTGTCTAAACCATGAGGATTTATAAAGGTTGTACCTGTTAATCCTAATTCTTTTGCTTTTTCGTTCATTTTCGTAACAAATTCTTCTTGACTACCTGCGATATATTCGGCCATTGCAACAACTGCATCATTTCCAGAAGCAATCGCGATTCCTTTTAGTAATTCTTCTACTTTATATACTTCACCAGCTTTTAAAAATACTTGACTGCCTCCCATGGAAGAGGCATTTTCGCTTATTGTCACTTCACTATCCATTGTAATTTTTCCACTATCTACTGCTTCCATGATTAAAAGCATACTCATTATTTTGGTCATAGATGCTGGTGGCAATTGCTCCAATTCATTTTTCTTGAAAAGAATTTGTCCTGTTTCAAAATCCATTAAAATAGCACTTTTACCATTTGGCGCTAAATCTGTTTCAGCATGGGTAATACTTATTCCTATAAAGAACAGAAAAAGACAACAAAAAGCTATTTTTAAATTATTATTTTTCATTTTACACCTCTAGTAAAAAATATGTAAAGAAAGCTATTTTATTCCTCCTATTTTGCTTTTCTTCACGTATAATAAAGACGAGGATGATGTTATGAAAAAAGATATAAAAGTTTTAATTTGTTTGTTTTTTATACTTATTTTAATTGGAGGTCTACTTTATTTTAAAACAAATATTTTTTCTAATAATCCACCTTCTTCTTTACCAAATGATGAAGAAATACTTTTAGAAAAAGGAGTCCATTTGGTTTCAAAAGAATCATTTGTGAATGATGCAAATACACTTTTAGAAAAAGGATATAGTGCAGACGAGATCAATCAAATTTATGAATATATGAGCGAAGGGAATATAAAGGCTATTTTAGAACATGACTATGAAGATTTATCTAATTTTTATCAAATTTCTAATTTTGATTTTTTAAAATTAGACCGTTACAAAGCTTATCAAATGATAGAAAATATTTCTTTTTCGGATGCTGTCACACGTGTAAATTTAAAACTTGATTTACCCTTTTATAGTGAAATTGAAAAAGCGAGTGATGTTGATTCGATTTTAGTAATTGTAAATAAAGTTTATTCATTACCAAGTGATTATGTTCCGAATGATTTAGTTGCGATTCCTTCTTTTCCTAATTTACAAATTCGAGAAGTTGCAAAAGATGATTTTGAAAAGTTGTTAGCTGCTGCTACTATAGATCAAGTTTATCTTACTCCATATAGTACTTATCGTTCTTATGATTATCAAGATGGATTATATCAAAAATATTTAAAAGAAGATCCAGTAGAAGTTGTGGATACTTATTCTGCTCGTCCTGGGCATTCTGAGCATCAAACTGGACTAGCTATTGATATCAAAAGTAATAGTCATTGGTACAATTTGACAGAAAGCGATTATGAATGGATGAAAAATAACTCTTTTAAATATGGTTTTATTATAAGATATCCTAAAGATAATTCTTTCATTACTGGTTATAAAGAAGAACCTTGGCATATTCGTTATATTGGGGTAGAACATGCCACTAAACTTCATGAACTTGGTATTACTTATGATGAATACTTTGATATTTATCTTAAAGATTCTATGAATAATTAAAACGGAAACTATTTAGTTTCTTTTTTTTAACAACTTCTTTTTGTCATTAGTCTTCTTAGTGAGGTTCCAAGTGACCTACCTAAGTTAAAAAGTCCTTCAAATCCTTTTATAATCCCATTTAATAATGCAGCACTTATTGCTCCTCCTTCTATTTTTAATAATTCTTGCTTTTTTAAAATCATAATTTCTCCTTTCTATTTATTACAAGCAATCGGCCTTACAAAGCCATCTAAAAATCCAGAAAAAAACGCGATTAAACCCCCTATGATACCTAGTGTTAGCCATTTATTTGCTCCACCACTAATCATTTGCAGTTCTTTTTCTTTTAACATTATATATCACCCCCTTTCAATGCTTTATAAATCATTTGATAGATATTTTCTTGTTCTTTTAATATTTCTACTTCCACCATCTGCTTTTCATAAAATTCTTGTTTAGGTATTTCTATATTCACTTCTTGGACACTTATTTTATTTTCGTAAATTTCTATTTTGCCAAATTCTTTTATTTTTAATGGCATAAAATTTTCTTTTATTTTTATTTTTGATTTTGTATTTAATTTTTTTATCTCATTTAGAGGCAACTGTGTTTTTATCAAACATGTTTTTGTGCAAGTATATATTCCTTCTATTTTTAAAGTGCTTATAAACCTAATATCATACAAGTAAATGATACCTATTAAAAATAAAAGGACTATTCCTAAACCATATTTTGTAAAAATACTCTTTTTTTTATATAAATTATAGCTATTACTTAACATATTGTAATACTCCTATCAAATTCTTTACTATTTTTTTTATGACTTACATAAATGAGTGTTTTTTCTTTTAAAAATATTCTTATATTTTTTATTATTTTCAATTCTAAATCTTCTTCTATTTCACTTAAGCATTCATCTAAAATATAGAGACTTCCTTCTTTTAAAAGAGTTCTTGCTAACATAATTCTTTGTTTTTCTCCACCCGAAATGACTTCATTATTTATTGAAGTTTCATAACGAAAGGGTCTTTTTTTTACGATACTTTCTATCTCACATATTTTTACTATTTTCCAATATCTATTTGTTTCTTCTTTCCCTAATAAAATATTTTCTTTGATTGTTGCACTTATTAAAGATTCTTTTTGACTTAGATAAATTACAGAGGAACGAAGACAGGATAAGTTATAATCTTTTAAATTTTTTCCAGAAATTAAAATTTCTCCTTCATAATTTTCCATTTCTTTATGTAATAATTTACAAAGAGTTGATTTACCACTTCCACTTGCGCCTTCTAAAAAAACATGTTCTTTTTCTTTTATTTCTAAATTTATATTATTTAAGTTTGTTTCTATATTATTATAGGAAAATGTTAATCCTTTTATTATTATACTGGGAGGTGAAAAAGGCATTACTGAATTTACATCTTCTTCTTTTAAATTTATTGTTTCACTAATTTTTGACAAAATTCCTTTTAAATAATAAAATTTTGGAACTATATCTCCTAATTCTTTTAATGGAGAAATTACAAAAAAATACATACTTTGAAAAGTTATAAAATCTACTAATTCTAATTTTTGTTTTCCTATTAACAAAATTCCATAAGTAATTAGAAAAAAGAAGAGAAATTCTAAATAGTATTCTTTCAAAAATTTTTGTAGAAAAAACGATTTTTTTATGATTAGTTTTTCTTTTATGGTCTTACAATATTCTGTTTCGATTCGCTCTTTTAAATATTCATTTTCATTTAAGTGTTTTAATGTTAGAAAGGATGTTAAATTTTCTATAATTGTGCTTTTCCAATTTTGTTCTAATTCTATATTTTTTCGTACTAATTGATAGACTCTTTTTCCATATATTAAGGAAATTAAAAGATATATTCCTAAACCGATTCCTACTAGGTTAGATAATTTTGGATTTAATTGATATAACCAAAATAAGGAAATTATTCCAAGTATTATTTCCATCAAAAAGCTTATACATATATCTTCTAGAAAATCTTTTATTTCTTCTATCTCTTCTATTCTTGTTAATAATTCTCCACTTTGATAGCTAATAAATTTTGAAATTGGTAATTTCCATAAATGGAGTAAAAAGGAAAAGCTATATTGTATCGATAAATTTTTTTCTAAATATAATTTTAAATTTTCACTTATAAATTGAAATATTCCTTTAAAAATAAGCATTGCTGCAAATATGATTATCAATAAGTTTATTTTATTTGTTTCTAATAATCCTACCTTTTCTAAACCTATTTTAAAGTATGTTGTACTTACTATAGATAAAAGCGAACTAAAGATACTAAAAATTATAATTTGTCCTACTAATTTTTTTTCTTTTTTTAAAGCATTTTGAAAATGAAAGAAGACACTTTTTTCTTTAGGCATTCTTGGTATCAACCCTTTTGGAATTGCTAATAAAATGATACCATCCCATAAACTTAAAAATTGTTCCTTTTTTAAAACTCTTTTTCCTGATGCTGGATCCATAATCGTCACTTCTTCTTTTTTTTCTTTTGTTAGTACCACAAAATGTTGCATTCCATTTGGTAATATAAAATGGATAATAGCAGGAAGTGGCATTTCTCTTAATTCTTCATAATGGACTTTTTTTCCATACGAGTCAAATTGATATTTTTTTAAAGTTTCTACTATATGATATGCTGTTGTGCCTTCTTCATTTGTAAATGTGTCTTCTCTTAATTTTTCTAAAGGAACAAAACCACCATAATATTCTAATATATATTCTAAACAAGTCACTCCACAATCTTTAAAGTCTCTTTGATGAATGACTTTCATTTTTCACCTCCTACTTATTTATTACCATTTAATTCCCCAATTTCCTTTTTTTTATAAAAAAAAATATCATTTTTTTGATATTTCAGACTGTTGACAAAGTAAATTTGTTAGCAGTTTTTTTTATAAAAATGA
>CANSRG010000054.1 GCA_947649355.1 uncultured Mycoplasmatota bacterium
CATAAGAGATGCCTACTACAGAAAACACTCCAATGAGTATTCCTACTACTAATAATCCTTTTTTCTTGTTCATACAAAATCACCCTATATTTCTATAAGATAATTGTATCATCATACCCCCCCCCCTAAGTCAATTTACATTTGATTGACATTCACTATAAATATGCAAAATATATAAAAAAAGAGTCTATAAAAATAAAAAGAAAAAAGAAGCTGAAACTTCTATCTTGATAATTTTAAATCTTTCATTTATCTTTAGTCTTACAATTTTAGAAATCAATATTCCATTTTAAAAGATTATTCTTTTAACTATTTCTCTAGCCAAATAGTAGTTGGACCAACATTAGTAAAACTAACATTCATATCTGCTCCAAAAATTCCTGTTTGACAAGGGATATATTTCTTTAATTCCTGACAAAATAATTGATAAAGTTCTAGTGCTTCTTTACCACCTAAAGCTTTTTGATAACTTGGTCGATTTCCTTTTCTCGCATCGCCATACAAAGTAAACTGACTAACTACTAGTAAAGAACCACCTTCTTCTAAGACACTTTGATTCATCACACCATTTTCATCTGGAAAAATTCGCAAATGAAGAATTTTATTAGTAAGATATTCAATCGACTCAATCGAATCGCCATAAGTAAAACCAACAAAAACAAGTAAGCCATTTGAACAAGACCCACAAACATTACCATCTACAGAAACAGAGGCATCTACTACTCTTTGTACTAAAACTCTCATCGTATCTGCTCCTTAAAAGTTAAAACTTTATAATCTAAAACAATACCATAATGTAAATAGATACTTTCTATATCTAAAGTAGTAAGATTTTTAGAATTATAATCTATAAGTTTTAAAAAGTTTAAAACATCTTCTTTACTTTTCCCTTCAATTTCTACAAATGTAGGAATCAAAGGCCAAGTATCTATATCAATTTCGATATCTTTATAAATATAACGAATTCTTTCATTTACTTGATAACTTCGTGGAATATATCCTAATTCCTCCAAAATAGCCTTTGTTTTATGAAAATCAGATACCTCTATTTCTAACTCTCTTGTTCCATCTATTTTTTCTTTGTCTAAAATTTCTTTAATCGTAAGAGTACTACAAGTCCCATTCGTTCTTAAACGAATCCATTTATTAGAAACTACTGGTGAAAAATCATAAACACATCTTTCTTGAACACAATCCATCACTTTCTTAGCTCCCATATTTTCTAATTTTTGAATCCATTTTTCTTTTTCTATTTCTAATATTCTTATTTCATATTCCATATAACTAGACCTCTTTTTATTTTCTATCTACTTTTATAACAAAAGAACAAGCTTCTAAACCACTCATAAAATCTTCTAAATCCTCTTTATTAGAAACCTTTACTTCTAATATATAGACAGTAGAATCCTTAAGTTCTTTTGTTTCTAAAGAAACGACAAAAATATTTTTAGACGATGTTTTAGACATAATATCCAATAAATAATTTTTATCTTTTTGAGTAGTTACTTGAACAGTAGCATAATAAATTTGTTTTTCTTTCATTTCTCCCCAAGAAACATCTACAAAACGTTCATTATGAGTTTTTACATTCACACAACTTTTTTTATGTACCATAACGCCTTGGCCTTTTGTAATATAACCAACGATAAGATCTCCATAAACAGGATGACAACAATTTGCTAAAGTACTTAAAATTCCACTTTCTCCATTTACTAAAATTCCACTTTTTACATCTTGTTTATTAGAAGTACGAAATTGTTCTAAAAAAAGTTCTGTTCCTTCTTTTTTATCTTCTAATAAAATCCCTAAAATATAAGACACAGTATATCTCAAAGACCCAATAGAAAAATATAAATCTTGAACACCATCTAACGATAATTCCTGACATATTTTTTTCACATTATTAGAAGATAAAACGGTTTCAAAAGATAACTTTCTTTTTCTTAATTCTGATTGTAAAATACTTTTCCCTTTTTCTGTATAATTTTCTTTCTCTTGTTTGCTAAAATAAGCTTTTATCTTATTTCTAGCATGTGCTGTTTTTACAAAATTTAACCAATCCTTATTTGGTGTCGCGGTAGTATTTGTTTTAATTTTTACAATATCATTATTTTTTAATTCATAATTTAGAGGAACAATTGCATCATTTACTAATGCCCCGACCATAGTTTCTCCAACACGTGTATGAATACGATATGCAAAATCAATTGGTGTAGAACCAAGAGGAAGCTCTAAAACATCCCCATTTGGAGTAAAAACATATACACTATCACTAATAAATTCTGTACTAAAATTTTTCTGAAATTCTAAATCATTTAACGATTGAGAAGATTCAATCAAATTTCTAAATATCTCTAAACGTTCTTCCATCATATTTTTAATGTTTTCATGCTTTTCTTTATATGCAAAATGAGCAGCCATTCCCTTTTCAGCATATTCATCCATATCTTTTGTACGAATTTGAATTTCATAACGATGCCCATCACTTCCAAAAACACCAGTATGTAAGCTTTGATACATATTTTTTTTAGGCATAGCAATATAATCTTTAAAACGTGTAGGAATAGGTGGATATTTCGCGTGAATAAGACCAACGGTTAAATAACACTCAGACACTTTATCAACAATTACTCGTAAAGCCAAAATATCATAAATACTATCCCATTTCTTTCCGTTATTCAGTTTATTATAAATACTATATACACTTTTTACTCTACTTTTAATTTTAAAAGGAATGTTTTGTTCAATTAACATCTCACTAATAGAAGACTCCATATCTGCTAAACTACTTTCTAGTTCTTCTTTTGTAGCATTTAGTTTTTCCAAAATATCTTGATACACTTGAGGTTTGCTATATCGTAAACAAAGGTCTTCCATTTCCCCTTTCATTTGATACATTCCAAGACGATGAGCAATAGGAATCAAAACTGTCATAGTTTCATTTACTTTTTGTTTTAATGCTTTAGGATCTAACGCAGATGCAGTACGAAGATTATGAAGGCGATCTGCAAGTTTTAAAAACAACACTCGCACATCTTCACTCATACCTACCAATATTTTTCTAAGATTCATTGCCGAATACGAAGAATCATCTGAAAGTTCTAAACGATTTAGCTTAGAAATAGTCACGACAATATCTAAAACGTCTTTTCCAAAACAATCTAAAATTTCTTCTTCTGTTGCAGTTCCATGATTTAGAGTTTCATGAATAAGTCCTGCGATAAGAGTAGTACTATCTACAAATAATTGAAAAAGAATTTTAGATACTCCAAGAGGATGTGACATATAAGGACTACCATCTAAACGAAGCTTGTCTTGATGATGAGTACAACCAAAACGATAAGCTTCTTCTATTTTTTTCATTTCTTCTTCTTTATAAAAAGAATCTATTTGTAATAAAAAATCTTGAAATTCTTTCTCTAAATTCATCATTTTTCACCTTCCATCATAATTTTACAAGCAATTTGAGAATCCAGTCTTTTTTTAAAAACTAAAGCATCTTTTTTAGAACCTACAACATATCCATAATGAGTTGGAATGACAAGCTTTGGTTTTATAATATTACATAAATCTGCAGCTTCAATACAATCCATAGTATAAGTTCCTCCAACAGGCAAAAACAAAATATCACAATGAATTTCTTTCATATCACGTAAAACATCTGTATCGCCAGTAATATAATAAATTACTTGATCTAATGTAACAATATATCCTACCCATCCATCTTCCTTCTTATGATGTCTTCGGTGAATGTTATAAGCAGGTACAGTTTGAAATTCTAAATTTTTAAAAACATAAGATTCATTTGGTTTAACAACTACCATATTTTCTTCTAAAATTCCAATAGAAAGTAATTCTTCTACGATGTCTTTAGTAGTAATAATCATAGTACTCTCTTTTTTTAATTCCAAAATAGAAAGCAAAGAAAAATGATCAAAATGCGGATGAGTAATAAATATATAATCTGCATCATGTAAAGCTTCCATTTCTAATGGATCAAAATACAAAACTTTACTGCCACTAATACGTATGCTACTTTGTTTATTGACAATAATTGGTTCCATTACTCTTCTTCCTTCCTACTATTATAAATAGTAAAATTATCAGTATTTAAAATGTCATTTACCATTTCTCCAAGTGTTAAAGCTTGCTTTTCACTCCAAACATTTTTACAAAAATATTTCCAAATAAAAAGTTCATTAACATATATCATTTTTTCACGTATCATTTCCTTTTTTTTCGTTCTCAAAGCTGGTAATAATCTTTGATATAGTTCTTCTAAAGATTCAAATTTTTCGGAATTCATTTTCTTCACCCAATTCTTAAAATAAAAAAATTACATATATTTATTATAAAGCAAATCAATAGAATAGGAAAGATGAATATTGAAAAAAGACACATTTAAGACGTCAATTATCATTTTACTTGTAGGTGGATTTATTACTAAAATATTTGGTTTCATAATTAAAATTCTATATACAAGAATTATAGGTCCAACAGGCATAAGTTTATATACCATTGTCATGCCAACCTATTCCCTTTTAATTACTCTAGCAACATTTGCTCTTCCAATAAGCATTTCAAAACTAGTAAGTGAAGGAAATACAAGAAGTAAAAAAATAATATTTACCACTTCTTTATTTATCTTACTATTTAATGCTGTTATCATAGGAATATTTATCACTTTATCTCCTTTTATAGCCAATCACTTATTAAAACAGCCTAGTGTAACACCACTTCTAATTGCCATGTCTGCTACCCTTCCATTTATATCAATCGCATGCATTTTAAAAGGATATTTTTTAGGAAAATTAAATGTAACACCAAATACAATTTCAAATATCCTAGAACAAATAGTAAGAATTATCTTTTTAATAGTAGTAATTCCTAAAATCGTAGAACAAAATGTATTATTAGGTGTTATTGCATTTATATTATTAAATATAATAAGTGAAACAGTAAGTATATTAACATTTTGTTTCTTTCTACCAAAAAAAATAAAAATTGAAAAAAAAGATTTCAAAATTGAAAAAAACATTTTAGAAAGAATTTTAAATATTAGCATACCAGGTGTCTCAGGAAGATTCATCGGAAATATCGGTTTCTTTTTAGAACCAATACTTCTTACGAACTTCTTATTACTATCAGGATATAAAAATGAATTTATCTTAGAAGAATACGCAGCCTACAATGCTTATGCAATCGGTCTATTAACACTACCATCTTTCTTTATAAGTGCAATTTGTCAAATACTAATTCCAGAAGTAAGTAAATATCATGCTAATAAAAACTACCCTATGCTAAAAAGAAGATTAAAACAAGCTATAACCTATTCTTTTATCATAGGATTAGTAAGCTCCTTGACTATTTTTGTATTTAGAAATCATCTTCTAAAGTTACTTTATAATACGACTATTGGTAGTAATTATATATTTGTACTTGCACCTTTTTTTGTCTTGTTTTATTTAGAAGCGCCTCTATCAAGTGCTCTTCAAGCAATGGACAAAGCAAAAGCCACGATGAAAATAAGTTTATTTGGAATTCTAATAAAACTAGGAATCATGTCTGTATTATCATTTTGTCACATCGGTCTTTATTCCCTAGTTATCTCAGAAATTATAAATATCTTCTTTGTCGTTTTATTAAATGCATATTTTATAAAAAAAGAATTCACACCTATTCATAACTAGAAATAGTAACAATTTGTTGTTCTTCTTTTTTCTCAATAAGAACTTGATATCCCATAGACATATTAGTAGAATGTCTAATATATTTTTCTTTTCCTTCTTCTGTTTCTAATTTTTGCATTTTAGATAAAAATACATCTAAAGTAACATAACCATTTGTAAAAACTTCTTCTAAAGTTGTTTCAGTAGTTCCATAAGTAAGATAAATATTATCCAAACAATCATATCGGTACTCTACACTATCAAGAAAGAAGATTGTACGAGTTTGACAACGATTTTGCTTTTGGTATGTAAGTACATAAGTAGAATAATCTGTAACTTTTAAAATTCTGTCTCTTCTTTGCATTTCATATAAATAATACTCTAATAAAAGACAAAGAAAGAAAATAACAAGAAAAAGAAACATTAAAAAAAGCCAAAATCTTCTACGAGTTTTTTTGATTACAACACATTTCTTTTTTCTCGCCATTTCATCACCTTCTTAAAATATCTACATATTATTTTAACACAAAAAACATAAAAAAGATGCCAAAATATGTCTATCAAATAAAAATTTACAAGTTTCTTTTTTTTTGAATAAGAAAAAACAAAAAATTAGTACTAGAAAAAAATTGTATTTTACTCTTCCTTATGTTACAATTTTATAGAGTAAAGGGTGATTTCGTGTGTTTACTAATTATGATTATGCAAACCAACCAATTGTAGATATTGTAAATAATATGTTAATTGACGCGGCAAGAAAAAGAGCTAGTGATATCCATTTTGATCCTACACCAGATGTGTTAAATGTAAGAATACGTGTAGATGGAGAACTGATTTTATATGCATCTGTTCCTGCATCTGTCAAAAAGAATTTAGTAACAAGAATAAAAATAATTTCAGGGATGAATATAACTGAATCAAGAATTCCTCAAGATGGAGCAATTAAAATGCAAGTAGATGGCAAAGATTTGGATTTGCGTGTTTCTACTCTACCTATTGTTTATGGAGAAAAAGTCGTAATTCGTTTATTAGATTATAGTAAAGGTTTTTCTACTTTAGAAGATTTAGGATTTTCTGAAACAAATTTTACAAAAATTAAAAAAGCCATCAATAAACCCAATGGAATTATTTTAGTAACTGGTGCAACTGGTACAGGAAAAAGTACTACAGTATATGCAATATTACAACAATTAAATACCACAGAAAGAAACATCATTACTGTAGAAGATCCAGTAGAAATGAAAATTGGCGGGATTAACCAAGTTCAAACAATGAGTGAAATTGGTCTTACATTCGCGACTGCTCTTCGTTCCATTTTAAGACAAGACCCTGACATCATCATGATTGGAGAAATTCGTGATAATGAAACTGCTCGTATTGCGGTTCGAGCTAGTATCACAGGACATTTAGTATTATCAACTATCCATACAAATAACTCATTAACTACTATTGAACGTCTTGTAGATATGGATGTAGAAAGGTACTTATTAGGTTCTGCCCTAGAAGCCATCGTCTCTCAAAGATTATGTAAAAAATTATGTCCAAAATGTCGAGAAGCAAGAGCTACTACAGAATATGAAAAAAAAGTATTTAAAGCAGCATTAAACATGGATATTTTAAATATCTATAAACCAGTAGGATGTGATTCATGCTACAAAGGTTACAGTGGACGTATTGCCCTACATGAAGTATTAGTTTTAAATCAAGACATAAGAGATGCTATCGTAGCAAATAAGAAAAAAGAAGAAATAAGAAGTTTAATTTATGATAATAAAAATACCTCTAGCTTATTAGATGATGGTTTAATAAAAGTTATTAACGGCTTAACAAGTTTTGAAGAAGTATTAAGAGTTATAGATATAGAAGACGATTTAGGGGAAGAACAAAAAGAACTAAAAAATGCCATCATTGGAAAAACAGAAAACAATGAAGAAATAAATGATAATTTAGAAACATTAGAAATTTAAAAAAAAGCTGTTGACAAAAAAGTCAGCAGTTTTTAAATATCAAAAAAAGATACCTAACAAGATATCTATAAAACACCATTCCAAGATTCATGCTCTGGCTTATTTGCAGGGCAATTTAAAAACATATCTTCTATATAAATATTGTTTAAGTTTACAAAATTTTCTCCATAATTTATATTTTTTAAACTACTACAACCATAAAACATCTTATTCATATTCGTTACTTTTTCCGTATTAAAATTACTTAAGTCTAATGTGACTAAACTACTACAGCTAGAAAACATAGAAATCATATATATTACTTTTTCTGTATTAAAATTGCTTAAATCTAATGTGACTAAACTGCTACAGCCAGTAAACATATTAGCCATATAAGTTACATTTATAGTATTAAAATTACTTACATCTATTTCTCTTAAATTAGTACAATTTAAAAACATAAGAGACATGTCGGTTACATTACTAGTATCCATATATCGCATACCTTCAATAGTTTCTAGTTTTTGAAAATTTTTAAATAAATTTTCTCCACGACTCAAATATAATTTTTTATTACTTTGTAAATAAGCTGTATATGTAGTTTCCTCTGTTTCGTTTTCTTTTTTATTTTCTATAATATAACTCATGACACTTCCATTTTGATCTACTGATTCATCAAAACTTGCTATTGCTCCTTTTTTTACATTTATTTTATCTTCTATAATGAGTTTTGTTATTTGTCCTTTGTATTGCCACATTCCTTTTGAATCAGTAAAACCAATAGTTCTTAGAGTTCCACTTGCAAGTAATACTTCTTCAAAATATAAAGTACATTTGGTTCTAGAACTTGTTTCTTGTTTATAATTAGAGTAATTTACTAAAAGAGTCCAATTTTCATCATCAAAAGATAGCGTCACTCCATTAGTACAACTTGATTTGTTTGATAAAGTGTAGCCACTATCCTTATTTGGCATGTCTAGTGTTACTACATCATCGACATAATAAGCAAAGTATAAATCTCCTGGACTTTCGACATTTCCTTTTATTATATTAAAGTTTTCTTTCACTTCAAATAAGGCAAAGGAAGAATAGAAAAACACTCCTCCAATTAGTAAGATACACAAGATTGTAAATAGTATCATACTTTCTTTTTTTCTATTTT
>CANSRG010000055.1 GCA_947649355.1 uncultured Mycoplasmatota bacterium
TCTTCAAAGTATCGAAGGATTAGAAAATGTGAATACAAAAAATGTGACAAATATGGAAGGCATGTTTGCAACCTGTGAAAGTTTAACTACATTAAATTTAAGCAATTTTAATACGGAAAAGGTAACTGATATGAGTGAGATGTTTTTAGGATGTAAAGGTTTAAATGTTATTAATTATGGAGAAAATTTTATTCATATAAATGCTGCAAATGTTAGTTCAATGTTTACAGAGTGTCCTGCAAACAAGCCAACAGGTGAATCGTGGAATGGGATTTCTTTCTAAAGTTTTTTTAAAGAATTCTTCTATTTAGAAGATTCTTTTTTATATGTTTTTAACAAAATTGTTAGCAATCATGTATTGACAGTGCTAAAAAAACATATTATAATACTGATAGCATTTGTGGTGGTAAAGTGCTAAAAAGGAAGTGACTTATGAGTGAACGACAAAAAGAATTGTTAAAAGAAATTGTAGAGTCTTATATTGATACTGCTAAACCTGTTGGAAGTAAATCTTTATGTAAGAAATTGAAATGCTCTTCAGCAACAATTCGAAATGAAATGTCTCGCTTAGAAGAGTTTGGTTATATTGAAAAAAATCATATTTCTTCTGGTCGGGTTCCTTCTGAGGATGGTTATAAATATTATGTCGCAAATCTTATGAAACCTAAAGAGTTATCACAAAGTGACGCTTATAAATTACAAACTATTTTTAGAAATCAAGAACTTTGTTTATCCGATGCTATTGAAGCTTGTGTTGAAATTATTAGTGAAATGACTAATTATACGAGTGTTGTTCTTGGTAAAAATAGTGGAGAGAATTCGCTTCAACAAGTCAGTATTATTCCACTTAAAAATAGTCATATTGTCGCACTTGTTTGTACCGATTTAGGAGTTGTTCAAAATAAACAATTTACACTTCCTAGTCATATTAGTTTACAAGAAGTGGTAAAAACTTGTGAAATTATCAATAAAATGCTTATTGGAACACCAATTGATGAGGTTTCTACTAGACTTGAATATGAAATAAAGCCTATTGTTGCTAAAAAAATTGAACAATATGAAACTATTTTTTCTATTTTTTCCCAAACATTTCATGATTTTGCAACAAAAACGACTGATACTGTTCATGTAAGTGGTAAAAACTTTTTACTTTCTAAACCAGAATATGATAATGTCGAAGATATTCGTAATATTATGGCAAAATTTGAAGACCCTAGTTTAATTGAAAAAATTGATGGAACGGGAAAAGACGGTGGTGTCAATATTTATATTGGTGAGGATAGTGAATTTGATCCGAATGTTACAGTAATTAAAACAACCTATAAAAGAAATGGTTCTGAGGGTACAATTGCAATCATTGGACCAAAACGAATGGAATATGATCGGGTAGTTGGTCTTTTGACTTTTATTAACCGTGAATTAAATAAGGAGGATAGTAATGGATAAAAATGAAACTATGGAAGAACTTCAAGAACAAGAAGTAGAAAAAGAACTTCCTAAGAAAAAGAAAAAAGAAAATAAATATGAAAAAGAAATCGCTTCATTGCGACAAGAATGTGCCTTAAAAGAAGAAAAGCTATTGCGTTTTTCAGCAGAAATGCAAAATATGAAAAGAAGAAGCGATGAAGAACGAGCTAGATTATTAAAATATGATGGAGAAGAAGTTATTATAAAAATGATTTCCATTTTAGATAATTTTGAACATGCTATTAAAATGGATGATAATGATTTAACGGATGAAGTTAGTAAATTTTTAAGTGGTTTTAAAATGATTTATGGGAATATGATAGATGCTTTAAAGAGTTTTCAGGTTACCGAGATTCTTTGTTTACATCAAGAATTTGATGATATGAAAATGAATGCTGTTTTAGTAGATCAAGATAAAAATTTTGCTTCTAATACTGTTTTGGATGTTTTACAAAAAGGATATATGTATAAAGATAAAGTAATTCGTCCTGCAATGGTTAAAGTAAATCAATTAGAAGAATAAAAAAGGAAGCAGTTATTCCATCTGCTTTATAAAAAAGAAAAAATGAAAAGATAGATATTTAAGAAAGGAATGAATTTTATGAGTAAAATTATAGGAATTGATTTAGGAACAACAAATAGTTGTGTTTCTGTTTTAGAAGGTGGAGCACCTGTTGTTATTCCAAATGATGAGGGAGGTAGAACTACTCCTTCAGTAGTAGCATTTAAAGGAGAAGAAACCATTGTTGGAGATCGTGCGAAACGTCAAGCTGTTACGAATCCTAAAAATACAATCGCTTCTATTAAACGTTTTATGGGAACTAGTGAAAAAGTAGAAGCAAATAATAAGAAATGGACTCCACAAGAGATTAGTGCAAAAACTCTTGGAAAATTAAAAGCTGATGCAGAAGCTTATTTAGGTGAAAAAGTTACTGAGGCTGTTATTACTGTTCCAGCATATTTTAATGATGCACAACGTCAAGCTACAAAAGATGCAGGTAAAATTGCAGGACTTGATGTAAAACGTATTATAAACGAGCCTACAGCTGCTGCTTTGGCATATGGTCTTGATAAACAAGATAAAACTCAAACTGTGTTAGTATATGACCTTGGTGGAGGTACATTCGATGTTTCTATTTTGGAACTTGGTGATGGAGTATTTGAAGTAAAATCTACTGCAGGAAATAATAAACTTGGTGGAGATGATTTTGATGAACGCATCATGAATTATTTAGTAGATACTTTTAAAAAAGATACAGGTGTAGATGTTACAAATGACGCTATGGCAATGCAACGTATTAAAGATGCAGCTGAAAAAGCTAAAAAAGATTTATCTGGTATGAGCTCTACACAAATAAATTTACCATTTATTTCTCAAAATAGTGATGGACCTGTTCATTTAGATATTGAATTATCAAAAGCTAAATTTGAAGATTTATGTCGTGATTTATTTGATTCTACATTAGACCCTGTTCATAAAGCGTTAAGTGATGCTAAATTACAAAGTAAAGATATTGATGAAGTAATTTTAGTTGGTGGTTCTACTCGTATTCCATATATTCAAGAACTTGTTAAAAAAGAACTTGGACGTGAGCCTCATAAAGGAGTAAATCCTGATGAAGTCGTGGCAATGGGTGCTGCTATTCAAGGTGGAGTTTTAACTGGAGAAATGGATGATTTAGTTTTATTAGATGTTACGCCTCTTTCTCTAGGTCTTGAAACATTAGGTGGAGTTATGACCGTTTTAATTCCAAGAAATACAACTATTCCAACAAGCAAAAGTCAAGTATTTAGTACTGCTGCAGATAATCAACCAGCTGTAGATATCCATGTATTACAAGGGGAAAGAAAAATGGCTTCTGATAATAAAACTCTTGGTAATTTCCAACTTTCTGATATTCCACCAGCACCAAGAGGTATTCCTCAAATAGAAGTAACTTTTGATATTGATGCGAATGGTATTGTAAATGTCAAAGCAAAAGATTTAGGAACTAATAAAGAACAAACAATTACAATAACTTCTAATACAAATCTTTCCGAAGAAGAAATTGAACGTATGATGAAAGATGCAGAAGCAAATAAAGAAGCGGATGAAAAAAGAAAAGCTGAAGCTGATGCTAGAAATGAAGCAGATTCTATGATTTTTGCTACTGAAAAAGCAATAAAAGATTTAGGCGATAAAGTAGATAGCAAAGATAAATCCGATGCAGAAGATAAAATGAAATCTTTAAAAGAAGCTTTAGAAACAGGAAATGTTGATGATATTAAAAAGAAAACAGAAGAATTACAAGAAGTAAGTATGAAACTTGCAACAAAAGTCTATGAAGAAGCTGCTAAAAATAGTCAAAATGCTACGACTGCAGAAGAACCTATAACAGAAGATAAAAAAGATGATTCTGTAGAAGAAGCAACTTACGAAGAAAAATAAATTAAAAGTTCTAGGCAACTAGAACTTTTCCTAGGATTATAGAAAGGTTTTGTATGGAAAATTTAAAAGAAAGATCGGAAATTGATTCAAAAGATTGTTGGGATTTGACAAAAATTATTAAAGATGAAGAAGAGTATCAGGCGTTAATAAAGTTAGTTCGTGAAAGAAATCAAGAAATTGTAGGGATAAAAGGACATATTTTAGATAATGCTTCTTCTTTGGCTCATTTTTTTCAGTTGTCAGAAGAAGAAGGAAGAGCGCTAGACCGTTTATATGTTTATACAAAAGAATCTTTTGATGAAGATACAAGAGATAATAAACGAAAAGAAAAGCTTTTAGAAATACAGTCGTTAATTCAAGAAGTAGAAGAAAATGAATCTTTTATTCTTAGTGAATTTATGAAAAAAGATTTACAAGATGTATTGCCGTTTTTAGAAGAAAATGAAGAATTAAAGATTTATACTTATTATTTAGAAGAATTATATCACTCAAAAGAACGAGTTTTAAGTGAAGCAGAGGAAAAAATTATTACTCAAGCTACTAATGTATTTGGTACTCCAGAAGATGCATTTACCTCTTTAGATACGAGTGATGTTTCTTTTCAAGATGTTTTAGTAGATGGTAAATTGATGCCTTTAAATCATTATAATTATATAAAGTTTTTGGAAAATGATAGTCAAGAAGTAAGGGAAAATGCTTTTTTAAATTATCATGCTTTTTATAAACAACATAGAAATACGTTTGCATCTATATTAAAAGGAAATTATCAAGAATTAGAATTTATAAGATCGATTAGAAATTATAATTCGGCATTAGAAATGGCGTTAGATGAAATTCATGTACCAAAAATTTTATATGATAATTTAGTAAATAGTGTTCATGAATATTTGGATATCTCTATAAATTATCAAAAATTAAAGGCGAAACTCCTTTCAAATAAAGAATATCATCTTTATGATACTTATGCTCCTGTTGTTTCTTCTTTAGTTAGTAAATATTCGAAAGAAGAGGCTATTTCTTTAGTAAAAAAAGCCTTAAATCCTTTAGGGGAAGGGTATTTAAATCAATTTCAAAAAATACTTGATGGAAATACTGTAGACTTTTATCCTAATATAGGAAAACATAATGGAGCTTATCAATGGGGATGTTATGATTCCCCAAGTTATGTGCTTTTGAATTTTGATGAGACTTTTCATTCTGTCTCTACTTTAGCTCATGAAATGGGGCATGCAATTCATTCTAATTATTCTAGAGAGAACAATCCTTATATATATGAAGGATATAAAATTTTTTTAGCAGAGATTGCTTCTACTGTAAATGAAATGTTGCTTTCTTGTTATATGCTAGAACATACAAAAAATAAAGATGAAAAAATGTATTATTTATGTTCTTTTTTAGATAAAGTAAAGTCCACTATTTATCGTCAAACTATGTTTTCTGAGTTTGAAACTATTATGAGTCAAAAATGTCAAAATCATGAAAGTCTCACAGAGGCGTGTTTTACAGATACTTATTATAAATTAGTTCAAGAATATTTTAAAGATTCTGTAATTATTGATGAAGATATTCGTTATGAATGTTATCGTGTTCCTCATTTTTATACGCCATTTTATGTTTATCAATATGCTACTGGTCTTATAAGTACTATTTCTATTGTAAGTGATATTTTGGAAAATAAACCGCATATTGTAGAAAATTACATTCAGTTTTTAAGTAGTGGTTCCAGTATGAATGTTTTAGATATTTTAAAATTAGTAGATGTGGATTTAACGACAAAAGAGCCATTTGAAAGAGCATTTCAATTTATAGAAAAGAAATTATTAGAATTACAATTATTAGTGAAAGAAGGTGAATTTAGTGAATAAAAAAGATTATTATGAAGTGCTTGGAGTAGAGAAATCGGCTACTCAAGCTGAAATAAAATCTGCCTTTCGAAAGCTTGCTAAGAAATATCATCCTGATGTGAATAAAGAAGCTGGAGCAGAAGAAAAATTTAAAGAAATTGGTGAAGCTTATGCGGTATTGTCTGATGAGCAAAAAAGAGCTCAATATGATCAATTTGGTCATGCTGCTTTTGATGGTGCAGGTGGTATGGGTGGATTTGATCCTGGAGATATTGATTTAAATGATATTTTAAGAAGTGTTTTTGGAGGAGGATTTTCTTCTTCCTTTGGTGGATTTTCTGATTTTTCTGACTTTTTTTCTGGCTCTTCTAGTGGACGTGGAAGTTCTAGGGCTCGTAAAGGAAGAGATACTTTAGTAAGATTAGATTTAAGTTTTTTAGAGGCTGCTTTTGGATTAGATAAAGAAATTGAACTTACTTTAAATGATGCTTGTTCGGAATGTCATGGAAAAGGCGGATTTGATGAGAAGACTTGTGAATATTGTCATGGACAAGGATATGTTGTGACTGAACAAAGAAGTATTTTTGGTGTAGTACAAAGTAGAAGTAGCTGTCCTAAATGTGAAGGAAGTGGAAAAACTTATGCTCGTTCTTGTTCAACTTGTAAGGGAACAGGACAAGTAAAGAAGAAAAAAAATATTTCGATTCATATTCCAGAAGGTGTTGATAATGGGCATCAACTTCGTATTAGTGGAAAAGGAGAAGCTGGTACAAATGGTGGACCTAATGGAGATATTTATTTTGAAATTCGAGTAGAAGAAAGTCCATTTTATAAAAGGGATGGAGAAGATTTGTATGTAGAAGTTCCTCTTACTATTACAGAAGCTGTTTTGGGATGTAAAAAAGAAGTACCAACTATTTATGGAAATGTAGTAATGGATATTAAGGCTGGTGCTCAAAGTGGCACAAAATATAAATTAAAAGGAAAAGGTCTTAAAGTGGTAAATTCGATTCGTAAAGGAGATCAATTTGTGATATTAAATGTTGTAACACCAACAAAATTATCTAGAGATCAAAAGAAACTTTTTGAAAGCCTTTCTAAAACAGATTTAGAGTCAAGTAGTGAATTTAAAGATTATAAAAAATATTTATAAATGCTTGACAGGGGGGGGGGTACATTGTGATAAAATCATCATAGGAAGCTATGGTGTTTTTATATGGAGTTAAAAAGATTTAAAGAGAAAAATAGAAAAAAAGAAAGTATGATACTATTTACAATCTTGTGTATCTTACTAATAGGAGGAGTGTTTTTCTATTCTTCCTTTGCCTTATTTGAAGTAAAAGAAAACTTTAATGTGATAAAAGGAAATGTCGAAAATCCAGGAGATTTATACTTTGCTTATTATGTCGATGATGAAGTAACAACTGAAATGCCAAATAAGGATAGTGGGTATACAATATCAAGTAAATCAAGTTGTACTAATGGAGTTACGATTTCTTTTGATGAAGAAAATTGGACTACTTTAGTAAATTACTCTAATTATAAACAAGAAACAAGTTCTAGAACCAAATGTACTTTATATTTTGAAGAGTCTTTTTCTCATGCCATTACTTCTTGTGGTCAAAATGGAAAAAATGCAGCTTTGTGTTTTTTGGAACATAGTGAAAAATCTAGAGAGTTATTTTATGATGAAACAACAGATAATAATTTAAGATTCGTTGGAAAAAATCCTAGTAATTATGTTTTATTTAACGGACAAATGTGGAGAATTGTGGGAGTTATGAATCACATGAGAACAAATGAATCTGATAATTTGGAAAGTCGATTAAAACTTGTGCGAAGTGAACAAATTGGAAATTTTTCTTATGATTCTTCCTCTTTTCATGATGCATATGGGAATAATAATTGGCATGAAGCAGACTTGATGAAATTATTAAATCCTGGTTATGAAAATGAAAGCGTTGGCGGAAGTTTATATTTTAATGCATCTAAAGGTTTTTGTTATACAGGAAGAAATCATTTTAGTGATGCTTGTGATTTTACTACTATTGGATTAACTGAGGAAATTAGTAAATCTATGATAGCGGAGACTACATGGAATTTAGGTGGTGTCACAAATGATAAAACTTGGACAGTAAAAAATTTTTATGAAAAAGAACGTGGTAGTGAGGTTTCTAGTGAAAGGCCTACTGTATGGAATGGATATGTCGCTTTAATTTATGCTTCTGATTATGCTTATGCAACTAATGGAGGGATTTATAAAAGTAGATTAAAGTGTTTAGAAGAGCCTTTATACAATTGGTCTTTAAAAGAAAATATTGATTGTCGCAAGAACAATTGGTTACAGAAATCTTCTTCTTATTATTTTTTATCACATGTTTATCCTACTTTAAGTGAAGTTGCCGCGGTATATACTAGTGGCAAAGTGAATTATAATACTGCTTTTTTGAGTAATATTACTTTTCCTTCTATTTATTTAAAAAACAATGTAAAGATTATTTCAGGAGATGGTTCTCTATACAATCCTTATATTTTATCATAAAGACTCCAATTAGATATGCTGGTTCACGAATGTATTAGGTATATACTTTTAAGTTTTATCATCACAAAATAAATGTCAAGGAAATGTTAGATGAAGAGAGTACATATTTATGAACAAGTAATCAAGTAGTAGAAATGCTACTACAACATGTAAATTAAGGAAAAGTTACTTGAGTGCCAATGAGACCAAGAATGTTACATTAAGATTATGGCTAGGTGAAAATACTCCTTTAAGTGAAGAAATTATGAATAGTGTATTTAAAAGGTAAAGTAACCTCTTACGAGAGAATTCTTTTTCTTAGAAAAATCTAAACTTGACAACATCGAAAAATAGTGTATAATGTTAATTGACTAGTACCAACGACTATAAGTTTGTTGGTTATTTTTTTTGAAAAATGGCATATACTATTATTACTACATAATTTATTTTATGTAGGCTAGTACCAACGACTATAAGTTTGTTGGTTATTTTTTTTGAAAAATGGCATATAC
>CANSRG010000056.1 GCA_947649355.1 uncultured Mycoplasmatota bacterium
TAGTAGAGAACAACTATGTCAAATTTGGGGGATACTACTGGCGAATTTTAAGACTCAATGGAGATGGGTCAATAAGAATGATATATGCAGGAGATGCGAGTGTCATTGATTCTTTAGAAAATAAAGAAGAAGTATTATCAAATGGATATAATGATTTTACTACAAAATATAGTCAAATAGGAACAAGTTCATATAATGAATATTGGAAGAAGGATAATGTACAAGAATCTACTAATTCATATATTCGTTATGACAATGCTAGCATAGGATACATGTATGGAAATAGAGATGGAGGAGTACAAGAAGCAAGTACAGAATCTGATTATGATTATCATTATAAAACAACAACTTGGTATTATGGAACGGAATATACCTATAATGAAAGTACCGATAGATTTCAGTTATCAGGAGAGATAAAAGGAGTACTTGGAAGTGATTTAACAGAAGATGTAGTAGGACTATATACTTGTAGAAGTACAAGTAGTACAGAGACATGTCAAAGTCTTAGTCATGTAACAAGGATTTCTTTAAATGATACAGAAAATCATAATACTATTTATTATAAATATATAATTTATGGAACAACAACTAAGGAGAAAGCCCAAACAAATACTAACGATAGTGCAATAAAAGAGTATTTAGATACATGGTATGAAAGTCACCTAAAAGATACCGAATATGAAAGATACCTTGCAGATTCGTATTATTGTAATGACAGGAGTTTAGGAAATAATACAGAAAGTTCTTATACTCAACTAGGCTATGGACCAGAGAAAACAGCTTATAAGTGGTATGTTAATAGTAATGGAGAACAACTTACATGTAAAGCGCAAAATGACCGATTTACAGTAAATGATGAAGTCGTAGGAAATGGAGATTTAAAATATCCAATAGGACTTATAAATACAGATGAAGTATATATAGCAGGAGGAGATTTTGATAATAATAAATATTACTTATATACAGGCAATGATTATTGGACAATGTCGCCGCATAATTCTATTGGGAGCGATTCAATTGTAAGGGTCGTGGATTCGTCGGGCAATGCTAATTACTTCTTCAATGTAAATGCTACTAATGGTGTGCGTCCAGTCATAAATCTACGTGCGAATAGTTTAAAATTAGGAAGTGGAACCATAAATGATCCATGGAGAGTTGAATAAAAAATCTAAAGATTTAATGAAGTAATTATAGAGGAAGTTTTGATACTTCTTTCTTTTTTTAAATCGTATAAAAACGTTACTAAAGAATATATTCATAA
Organism: uncultured Mycoplasmatota bacterium; assembly: GCA_947649355.1. Taxonomy (GTDB): domain Bacteria; phylum Bacillota_I; class Bacilli_A; order RF39; family UBA660; genus Ventrenecus. Next base: position 1,262 of record CANSRG010000056.1, read on the forward strand.
ATTTCTTTGTATCATAGCAAATACAAAAAAGTGTCATGAGATGGAATGTTATTTTTTGGAAATAAATTTGCTTATAAAAAATAGTCATTTTTTTCTTCTATTTTCTTTTGATTTAATCAATTATTTATCATTTTTCTTTTATAATTTTTTATGCTATTAGAATGAGTTTCTTGAAAGTGAAAGCATTTTGTGCTACAATATTTATAGATTTGGAAGTGTACTATGAAAGAAAAAAAGTTTGCAGAAGGAATGTGTTTTTATAAATTGTTTTGGATTTTTTTGTTTGGTTGTATTTTTGGAGCTTATTATGAGGAAATTTTAAATTTAGTATTACATTATCATTATCATCATGAACTTGTATGGCAGCTTCGTCGTGGTGTTATTTATGGACCAATTTCTCCTGTTTATGGAATGGGAGCAGTTTTAATTATTGGTATTTTAGGTCGTAAAAAAAGGGAAGATTGGAAAACTATTTTGTATGGGGCTTTTTTAGGTGGTAGTTTTGAATATATTATTAGTTTTTTACAACAAACTTTTTTGGGTACTGTCTCATGGGATTATTCAAATGAATTTTTAAATATCAATGGAAGAACTACTATTCCTTACGCACTCGTATGGGGTTTATTGTCCCTTGCATTAGTAAAAATATTTTATCCTTCTATTTCTGGCATTGTAGAGGCTTTGCCTAAAAAGTTTGGAGTTATTCTTACGAATCTTTTAATTGTTTTATTAGTTCTTGATTTTACTATTTCTTGGGGTGCTTTATTTCGCCAAATGTTTCGTCATAATGGTTATGAGCCGTTTACTTTGGTAGGGGAATTTTTCGATAAACATTATCCTGATGAAGTGTTAAAAGAGAGTTACACTAATATGGTTATTATTGAGGTGGAGAAATGATTTTTCTTTGGTTATCGTTTCTTTTTTTCTTTCTTTTTCTTTTTAGTTCGATTTTTATCAATGTTTTTAAGAAAAAAAATAAATTAGTTTTGGAAACTGATGTTAAGAAAAATCCTCGAGTGGCTATATTTATTCCTGCTAGGGACGAATCTCTTGTTATTGAGAACTTACTTTTGTCCATTTTAAATCAAACTTTTCCTATTGTCCCAAAAGATGTTTATGTCATAGTGGAAGAAGAAACAGATCCTACTATTCAAATTGTTAAGAAATATAATATGAGTTATTTTGTTAGAAAAAATCTTCATTTGAAAACAAAAGGGTATGCTCTTCAAGAATTAGTGGAATATTTAGAAGAACAAAAAGAATTTTATGATTGCTATTTTATTTTTGATGCAGATAATGTTCTTCATTCTAATTTTATTTTGTCTATGTTAGAAGATTATCAAAAAGGGTATGCTGTATCAACTGGTTATCGAGCACTAAAAAATAAAGAGTCTTATTTTCCTCTTGCTGCTGGTCTTACTTTTTTACTTATCAATGCGTTTCGTAATCAAAAAGCTTTACAATATAATGGAAATATTATTTTATCAGGAACTGGTTATTTTATTCATGGAAAATATATAAAAGAGTGGAAAACGTTTCCTTTTCATTCACTAACAGAAGATTATGAAAGTTCTTTATATTATACTTTACATTCTGTAAGTACTCATTATAATACAAAAGCCATATTTTATGATGAACAACCAACTCATTATAAACAAAGTATTACACAGCGTAGTCGTTGGATTAAAGGCTATTTTAAAAATTGGTTTTTTTATCAAAAATTATTAAGAAAAAGAAGAAAAGAAAAACCTTGTAATATTGGTTCTTGTATTTCTATGGAGCTTGGAATTTTACCTATTTTATTCTTGTTACTTTCTATTTTCTTTTTGTTAGTTGGATTATTTTTTATTTCTTTGTCTTTCTTTTTAGTTCTTCTTTTTAGTTTTTATATGTCTCTTCTTGTTTTAACTTTTTTTCTCTTAAAAGAATTTCAAAAGAAGGAAAGTATTTCAAAAAAAGTGTTTTGGCAAGTGTTGTTTTTTCATCCAATTTTTTTACTTTCTTATGTTATTGCTTTTTTTAAATCTTTTTCAAAAAATTTAGGTTGGAGTAAAATTACACATGGAGACTGTTAATTATTTTTTTTGTTAAGTCAAAAAAAGTGATTGACGAATGCTAATTTTTGTGTGAAAATAATAATATCTTCTTAAGGAAAAGAGGAGTAGATTTTTATAAATGTTTTAGAGAAGGCTAGGTGCTGGGAATGCCTACATTTTATAAATTTTGAAAAACAACTTTTCTAACTTAAGACGGATTATATCCGATAAAAATACTTTAAGAGTACTTATGTAAAGTAAGGTGGCACCGCGGGAAGACCCGTCCTTACGTATGTAGGTCTTTTTTTATTTTATTGGAACAGAAAGGGTGAAAAAAGATGTATTTAGATGAATTATGGAAAAAAGAAAGTGAATTGATTGGTAAATCTGTAGAGGTTCATGGATGGATACGAAATCATCGTCCTCAAAAAGAATTTGGTTTTATTGATTTTTCTGATGGAACAAGTATGAAACATTTGCAAATTGTTTATGATGAGACTTCGTCATCGTTTGCTGATTTTGTAAAACTTCATATTGGTTCAGCTATTTTAGTTAAGGGTATTTTACAAAAAAGTGAAGGAAAAGGACAAGATGTAGAATTAAAAGCAACTGATATTACTTTGCTTGGTGATTGTCCAGAAGATTATCCTTTGCAGCCAAAAAGACATACGAATGAATTTTTAAGAAGTATTGCTTATCTTCGACCTAGAGCAAATTTATTTCAAGCTGTTTTTCGAGTTCGTAGTGTTTGTGCAATGGCCATTCATGAGTATTTTCAAAGTCATGGGTATGTTTATACTCATACTCCTTTAATTACTACCGCGGCTTGTGAAGGGGAAGATCAAATGTTTAAAATTACAACTTTTGATTTTGATAATATTCCAAAGCGTGAGGGTGTAGTGGATTTTTCAAAAGATTTATTTAAACGTCAAGCCTATATTACTGGATCAGGGCAATTACAAGGCGAGGCTTTTGCAACCGCTTTTAGTAAAATATACACTTTTGGTCCCACTTTTAGAACAGAAAACTCAAATACAAAAACTCATGCAAATGAATTTTGGATGATTGAGCCTGAAATTGCTTTTTGTGATTTAAATGGTTTAATGGATATTGAAGAAGATATGCTTAAATCTGTTGTTCGTTATGTGCTTTTACATGCGAAGGAAGAAATATTATTTTTAGATAAGTTTCAAGAACCTGGTCTTTTTCAAAAACTTTCAAAACTTGTAGAAAGTACATTTACTCGTGTTTCTCATGAAGAAGTGATTACTATTTTAAAAAATGCCGATGTTCCTTTTGAATTTACTCCTCAATATGGTGAAGATATTTCTAAGGAACATGAAAAATATATTACTGAATATTTTGATGGTCCTGTTTTTATTACTAATTGGCCAAAAGATATTAAATCCTTTTATATGAAACAAAATGATGATGGTAAGACTGTGGCTGGCGTAGATTTAGAAATACCAGGAATTGGAGAACTTATGGGTGGTAGTGAAAGAGAAGCTGATTATCAAAAATTACATAATCGAATGGTCGAACTTGGTATGAATCCGTTAGAAATGGATTGGTATTTAAATTTGCGTAAATTTGGTAGTGTTGTTCATTCTGGATTTGGTCTTGGTTTTGAACGTCTTATTTTATATCTAACTGGTGTAGAAAATATTCGTGATGTTATTCCTTTTCCAAGAACACCAGGGTCTTGTGAATTTTAAAAAAGTAAATTTAGGAAGGTTGATAATAAATGAGTCAAAAATTTACAAAAGAACTTGTTCATAAATATGCTTTAGATTTGCTTATTTCTTTAACGGAAGAAGAAAATCAAATGGTTTTAGAAGAGTTTGATATTATTGAAGAAAATATGGAAAAAATAAATGCAATCGCAGATTTAAAGGAAGAAGAGGCTATGACACATCCTTTTTCTTTAGAAAATGTTTTATTAAGAGATGATGTTGTAGAAGAAGAACTTCCTTTAGAAGATGTTTTATTGAATGCCAAAAATAAAACTATGGAAGAAGTTATTGTTTCAAAGGTGGTGGAATGATGAAAAGTGAGATTTTATCTTTAAGTAATGTGTCAAAAGAAAGTCTTTTAAATGAAACCAAGAAAAAAGTTTTGGAACATCAAGAAAAATGTAATTCTTTTGTGACTATTTTGGAGAATGCTTCTTTAGGAGAAGGAAAGGAATCTAAATTATCAAATATTCCTTACGTTTTAAAAGATAATTTTTCTACAAAAGGAATTTTGACTACTGGTTCTTCTAATACTTTAAAAGATTATATTCCGCCATATAATTCTACTGTTTATCAAAAGTTATTAGATGCTGGAGCGATTTTGGTTGCCAAGTCTTCTATGGATGAATTTGGTATGGGTGGATCTGGAATTACTCCTCATACTGGAGTAGTTTGTAATCCTTATGATACTTCTTTGATTGCTGGTGGGTCTTCTTGTGGAAGTGCTGCTTGTGTTTGTGATAAAGTAGTACCATTTGCTATTGGTTCCGATACAGGAGATTCTGTAAGAAAACCAGCAGCTTACTGTGGTATTGTTGGATATAAGCCAACTTATGGAATGATAAGTCGTTATGGATTATTTCCTTTCGCGTCTAGTTTAGATCATGTTGGAGTATTAACGAGAAGTGTAGTGGATGCCGCGATTGTTGGAAATGCTATTAAAGGAATTGATAGTCATGATATGACAACTTTTGATTCTAGTTCAATAGATTTAGAAAAAGAAATAGAAGAACCTATTTCTACTCGTAAACTTTTTTACATTAAAGAACTTGTTCGTTTAGAAAATTATCCTAATGCGAGTGAGGAATTAAAATCTATTTTATCTCAATTTCATGAATTTATAAAAACGTTACAATCTCAAGGTGTTTTAGTAGAAGAGGTTTCTCTTTCGAGAGAGTTACTTGATGTTATTCCTTCTGTGTATACTTGTATTTCTTGTGCAGAGGCAACTAGTAATTTATCAAATTTAACAGGTATTTTATTTGGAGAACCTGGAGTTGGAAAAAATGTAGTAGAACAAATGATAGATCACCGAACAAAAGGTTTTTCTCCTTTAATTAAAAGAAGACTAATTATTGGTTCTTATGTTTTACAAAAAGAAAATCAAGAAAAGTATTTTGTAAATGCACAAAGAGTAAGAAATCGTATCGTATCTATTATGAAAGGATTTTTCCAAAAATATGATGCTTGTATCTTACCATGTGCTTCTTCTGTAGCCCCAAAAATCAAAGATGTAAATGATAAAATGAAACGAGAATCTTCTATTTTAGATAATCATATGGTAATTGGTAATTTTGGTGGATTTCCAAGTATTACTATTCCGTCTTCCTTTATAAATGGTATGCCAGTAGGTATCAATTTGACTGCTGAAATTATGGAAGATGCAAAGCTACTTTCTATTGCTTACCAATGTGAGAAATTATTAGACTTTAAAGGAGGGGAAACGAAATGAATTTATTTTTAACTGTTGGAATTGAAATGCATGCAGAGATGAAAAGTATTAGTAAGGTTTTTAGTACTTCTAAAAATACATTTTCAAAGCATTCTAATACTCATGTATCCCCAGTTGATATTGCCTTACCAGGAATACTACCAGTAGTAAATAAAGAATGTGTTCGAAAAGCTATTTTAATGGCTAGTATTTTACATTGTGAAATTCCAGATTATTTATGTTTTGATCGAAAAAATTATTATTATCCTGATTTACCAAAAGGATATCAAATTACCCAAAGTCATGCTCCTATTGGTGTAAATGGTTATGTGGATGTTCCTTTTTTAAATGATTCTTTAAGAGTTTTCATTCATGATATTCATTTAGAAGAAGATTCAGCACGTTTAGAACATTTAATGGATGAAACTTTAATTAACTACAATAGAGCAGGTGTTCCTCTTTTAGAATTAGTTACTGAACCAGTATTTCACAGTAAGGAAGAAGTATTGGCTTTCTTAGAATATATTCGTAAAATATATCAATATACTGACATTTCAGATGCGGATGTAAAACGTGGTCAAGTTCGTTGTGATGTCAACATTTCTTTAAGTGAAGAAGAAGGAAAACTAGGAACAAAAGTAGAAATTAAAAATGTCAATTCTTTTTCTAATGTAATGCAAGCGATTGATGCGGAAGTGAAACGGCAAACAGACCTTATATTAGATGGAAGAAAAAGCGAGATAGAGCAAGAAACGAGAAGATTTGATGAGGCTACTAAAACAACTGTTAGAATGCGTAGTAAGGTAGATGCCATTGATTATAAATATTTTATAGAACCAAATATTCCAAAAATGAGGTTAGATTCTAATTGGATTAAAGAAATTCAATCTTCTATTTGTGAATTACCTATGTCTCGGATGAAACGTTATGAAAATATGGGACTTTCTTTAGAAGATATTTCTGTTTTAACAAAGGAAAGAGTTTTTTCTGATTATTTTGATGAATGTGTAGAGAATGGGTGTGACCCAAAAACTGCTGCAAATTGGATTACAGGAAGTATATTGTCTTATTTAAATAAAACCGAAAAGAAAATTACAGATATTTCTCTATCTCCAAAAGATTTACATTTTCTTCTTTCTAAGATAGATGATAAAACTATTTCTGGAAAACAAGGAAAAGAACTTTTAGAAATGGCTTTACAAACGGGGAAGAAAATTGAAGAATGTCTAAGTACTTCTGATACACAAATTTCAGATGAAGCTTTTTTAGAAGAATTAGTACGAAAAATAGTTTTAGAAAATCCTTCTCAAGTAGAATCTTACAAAAATGGTCGTACGAATCTTTTTAATTTTTTTGTAGGGGCTGTGATGAAAGAAACAAAAGGAAAAGCAAATCCAGTACTGACAAAAGAAATTATTACAAAATACTTATCTTAAACTTGACTTTTTTGAAATTTCTATTAAAATATAGTTATCGTTAGGGGGAAATTCTTATGAATATGGAAGAACAAGAAAGACTTTTAAAGGCAAATGAGTTTTTATCTGTTTATTATAATTTAAAGGAATACGAAAAGAAAGAGCATTCTTATCAAGATGTTTATTATCGTTTGTATGGGTTATCTAGAAAAACTCATAAATATCAAAATGTTCCTTATTGTGGAAGATATTTTAATGAGATTGGAGAAGTCTATGAATATGTTGGGACTATTGATCGAAAAGAATATTTTAAAATTGATATTATAGAATATAATCCAATTACTCATGAAGATTCATATTTTGATTCTATTTCTTTTCAAAAACCATTTTCTAGAGAGAAAAAGAAAAATAATAACTCTATGAATGGAGAGAGCAATGTTAGTATGATATGAACCCCGTTTCTTGGACAAAAAAGAAACGAGGTTTTTATATGGGAAAG
>CANSRG010000057.1 GCA_947649355.1 uncultured Mycoplasmatota bacterium
AAAATGTGTCAATATATAACAGAAATATGATTAAACAACATATTAAAGACTTGTTTAATTTGTTGCAATATTGCTTTAAAAAAATTTGATTTTAAATGAATAAAAAAAAATATTTGACATATAATAAATTTGATGTTATAATATCATTACAGTTAGTTGTGAGTGTATATCCAGACAACTAAGCATTTAGTATGTGAGAGAGACACATACTTTTTTTTTGCAAAAAAGAAACAAGACAGGGGAGAGAACCCTGCCTTGAACTGAATATATCAGTTTTTACCTTTGTTGTCTTTATACTCTTGCAACTCTTTTTGTAGTTCTTCAATTCTCTGTAAAAGCAAGAATATGAGTGTATATCCATTCACGACAACAAGCACCTCCTTTCCCTCCAAAGGGTGGAGTAACCTTTCGGCTGTTGCTTATTATAACATCTTTCGACAAACTTTTCAATAATTATTTTTGCGGACGGAATTGGTTTAAAAATTATAAGCCAATCATTTCCGCTATAATCAAATTTATTTTTTCAATAGCAAGTTATAAGTAAATAATAAAAAAATTGTTTTAAGGTCATTTTGAACGCGAATAAGGATATACAAACCGACAACTGATTCAAAAGTAAACAGAATTAAATTTTGAATAAATAAAAAAATACTGGAGAATATTTTTGTTTTTTTGATTCTCCAGTATTTTATATTTTGCGGTGGTGCTAGGTATGTGTTGCCATAGGGCTAGTTTTCCGCATTTACTTTTATTGATTTTAAGTCTTTTATTTGATATTTTGCATTATTACTCGTTATATTAAAGACTTTCCCAGTTATTGTAACACTATTTCCGTCTGTTATTTCTGTGCCAAAAACAATGTTTTTTTCTACTCTATCATTCACAAAATTTTTAGTTTCTGCAAATTCTGTAATGTCATAATCTCCAATATGGCAATACCATTCTTTCAATTCTCTTTTTGTTTTTCCAATTTTTCCTGAATAAGAACTTACTAGCTTATATTCGTCTGATACATCAACAACTCCAGTAATCTCAAAAATATCTTTATTTATGTATGCGTTTTTCATTTCTATATTTGCAACATCATAATCGAATCTTGCTCCACCAACAATACTATCTTCTTTTGAAAAGTCAATATTGCTTATTTTTCCAACTATTGTTACTTTTTGATTCTTATCCAATAACTTAATATCTTTTTTTAATAGATTAGCTTTTATTTTAGTTCTATGGGTATCACTATAATAATTGTCGGAATCATAAATTATAATACTATTATCTTGAAAGTCTTGTATATATCCTGTAATAATATAACAATTATTTATATATTTTTCTTTTGCTCTTGTTTGATTTGACTTTATTTCACTTTCAAAATCTTCAAGTTTAATATCATTTGCAACTGCAAGCATTTTTTCTTTTGACATTTTACCTTTTGGAATAATAACAATAACTACCGCTATAATGACAATAGCAACAACAACAGGAATTATAATTTTTAATTTAGATTTTTTTGTTCCTTGTTCCATTTTCTTAGCCTTCCTTTTTTTCTACTATTTCTACAATATGCCCTGATATAGTAGGGCTTACATTTGTTATGTCACATTTTACAACTACTTTGACAGTATCTCCTTTGTCTATTGTTGCTAATTCGTCTGTAGGTATGTAAACTATTAAAGGCTTTTTCAAATATTGTCCTATATTATCTTTAACATATACATCACAACTATTTGTCTTGATATTACTAATAAAAACGTTACCTATCCAATATCTATTATTGTATTTTTCTTTGGCTCTTGCTATATTTTCTGAAACTTCCTTTAGCATATCTTCCCAACTTATATATTCTGCTTGTTCTAACATTTCCTCTTTGCTCAATACTTTTTGTGTTTGTTCTTGCTCTTGCTCTTGTTCTTGATTATTATGTGGCTTTAAAATTATAATTGCAATAATTGGAATAATAATAATTGCAATAATTGCAATTATTAAGATGTTCTTTTTACTTTTCATTTTTTAATATCTCCTTTTACTTATTATATTTCAACAGTATTATATAATGTAACTGACAAAAAATCAATATATTATACTATATTTTCATACCAACAGAATAAGTATCAACTTTTGAATGTATAATTAACCAACCATTTATGATATAAGAAATAGTATAATTATATAATACTGGCAAGGGGTGTAAAATATGAAAAAATTTAAGTTTGAAAAATCTGCGGACAGTAATGTAACTAAGTCAATTCGTTTCCCAGAAGAACTTGATACAAAAATCTGTGATATTGTTGATAAAGCTAACAAAGGCAAGAAGAAGAAAGAATATAGTTTCAATGGTTTTGTTGTTAGTGCGTGCCAGTATGCCATTGAAAATATGGAAGAATAAAATAAACTGGAGCATATGTTGCTCCAGTATCTGAATAATTAAATGCGGGGGACTAGGTCAATGTTGCATATAGACTAGACTTCCGCATTTTCTTTAGGCAATTTTAACATTATCATTGTATAATCTTTGCCTAGTGTTCTAATAGGCTGTATATATTCGCTTTTTATCCCTATGCTATTAAGTTTTTGACAAAGTTCTTTTGGCAACTCAATTTTTTCTCGCCTTTCTTCTCTTCCTGTAGTTTTTAATATGACTTGATTCTCTCCAATTTTTTCAAGCTCAAAAATCTCGTCTTCTGATACTCCTAGTTTTTTTCTCAATTCTTCTGGTACGATTACTCTTTCTTTCATTTCTTTAGTTTGCATTTTTTAACTCCTTTCTTAAAAATCTCATCTTTTTTATTATAACATTATGCTTCTAAATAGGCAATATATAGCCAAATAATATATCGCATTTTTCATAGCCCTATAATTTTACTGGCTAATAATTTGTAGTAAAAATTCCTATAATATAAGCAAAAGTGGGAGTTTTGAAAAATGATACAAATTAAGATAAAAAGTTTATTAGAGAAAAACAAAATGAGTAGATACAAGCTAAGACAATATACTACACTAACTTATGAACGTGTCAACGATTATTATTTCGGTCGTGTAAAATCAATAAAAGTTGAAGAATTGGAGCAACTTTGTGAATTGTTTAATTGTAATATACAGGATATTGTTGAGTATAAAAAGAATAAGAAATGAAAAAGTTTGCGGGAACGGGTTTAATATATACCTCACACCCGCATATTTCCATTTTAAGACATTTTTATAATAATTCCTTATAGTTCTATCTTTAATAAATTACGACCATTTACAAATGATTTTCGATGGAAGCGGTTTAATTCATTATTTTAGTTCATTTTAGCTATTGACCGATTATAACTTGCCACAATTTATTTGTGGCAAGTTGGAGGGAACACTCGGTCAATCGGTATCTTGCAAGGCGAACTTGTGAGCCTGCAAAGGACTGATTGCCGTGTGTTGCTCTCCGTTCCTTTTGTAACTAAATAAAATACATACTTTTTTTGCTAAACTTATATATATATAGCAAAAAAAGTATGTATTTTTCTTAATTTAAAATGCTTTATCAATAATATAATGTATCGTTCCCGCACTTTTCACTCTTTGATTGTCTGCTTTTGGATAATATACTTGTTTTTCCTTATACTCTTGCTTAATCAATGGTATTTGCCTTAACAAGCTACAGGAATTTTTTACTCCGCCTTCTGTTTCATTTATCAAATAAGCAATTTCTTTTTGAGAAAAGCTATATTTAAGTTGTTTCATTCTTTCTTTGTCTGTATCTTCGTCATACTGACAACTTAAAGAAAAAAGATACATCTTTAATATCGTATGCCATTTTGCGGAAGTTAGCCCATTGTCTATGATGTTCCCTTCTTCATTTCTATTGTATGTTCTTATTATTTCTATATTTTTTGCTGTTGCTCTTGTTATAACTTGGCTTGCTCTTAATTTATCAATATCAAGGTATCTGTCAATTCTTTTGTAATATTCTTTTTGCCTGTTGATTTCTCTTTCAACAAATACTTTTTTTATATACTCGTCATTTATTGTTAATATATATGTTTCCTTGTCTTTTGTAAATAAAATATACTTACTTTTTTTCAAACTTTTTATTGCCTTATTTATTTTTGAATCAGTTTTGATGTATAACCATTTTTTCATATCTTCAATAGTACCTTTAAATGTCTTGCTGTCATCTGACAACATTCTAATCATTACAATTATTTTAAATTCATAATCATTTAAAGATAGCATAGGAAAGTAAAATATAAGGTTGTTATTCTTATTCTCTTCCATTTTTTAAAATTCCTTTCTCACTAGGCAACTATATATTTTCTCAATAAAACTAGCTTAAAATTGAATTGTGCGGGAATGGGGGGATAGTATCGGGATATTATTTTTTTATATTCCCATTTCCGCTTTGTGGTGGTCTGCTCTTTCTCCAAGTGTGCTTTGCTTTTGCCGTTTTCCTCTCCGCTTCTGCTCTTGTTTTGCATATGCAAGATATAATTTAGATTATTGATATTCGTATCTAAGTTTAAATTCATAACTCTTTTACTCCTTTTTCATAATAATATTATATAATAAATTTAATTAAGTATCAATTTTACTGCTTATATCAAGTGACTTCGCACCTTGCACCCCAACAATAGCAAAATGAACAAGTATAAGATGTGCGGGCGGTGGGTAAAAGTTTCCCATATCGGCGACCGCATTATTTTAATAGTGTTATGTAAATAAAAAATCAGATTTTTAAAAATACGTCTCTTACTCCCGCAACGATTTCAAGATTTAGTTTTCACACTGCAGGAGGGCGGTCAGTGCTTCACATAATAAGTTGTTCGGTTGGCGGAAACTATGGGAGAATTACCTCCCATTTCCGCACTTTCTATATAGTTTTTTCAACATCTGTTGCTTGTTCCTCTAATAACTCTCTTTTGTACTTATAAAAAGTATTTTTGTCAATTCCTGCGAGTTTCATAGTGTCCGTTGCGTTCAATGTTCCATTTCCAAAAATTTTGTAATGCTTTAGTATTATTTCTTTTGATTCTATGCTCTTTTTAGTAGTTAGCTTTGTTCCTTTTGGTGTTCCTATTCTCTTTCCAGCAAGTTTGGCGGTCAATAGTCCCTCACTTGTCCTTTGATGTATGTTCTTTAGCTCTGTTTCTGCCTCGTCAAATACCTTTTTTATTTGTTCTTTTGCTAGTGCTATTGTATAATCATTAAGGGCTTGTATAACTGTATTGATTAGCTTGTCGGTTGCTTCATTTCCCGTTTGTGCTTGTAACTCAATTTGATTATTCAAGGTACTTCTAAACACTTCGGTGTTGATGTGTGGCTCTTTCAAAAACTCTATACTTACATTATGGTTGAATAAGTCCTCGTATAATTCGCAACCGCCCTTCGCTATCTCTACTCATACGACTAGCACTATCAAAGACTAGCTTGTAATTCTTGCTTCTTTTGTTTTCCTTAACTTCTTTTATTACTTTTTCAAAATCTTTGTAACCGATTACTTTACTTCCTGAACAAGTTATTTTTATTATTCTAGCGGTCGGATATTTTGCTAATATGTTCCTGACTTGCCTCTCTATGTTTTGATTTGCTCTTGATTTTCTACATATACCGATTATTTCTTCCATTTCTTATTACTTCCTTTCAATTTACAAATATATGAATACTAACCCTCGTTACTTTTCATATATTTATTATACATACTTTTGCTGTGTTTGTCAATATCTTTTCATATGTTTTTTTAATAAATTACTTTTCATACACTTTTATCAAAAAAAATACTATCCTTACTTTTTAGGATAGTATTTTTTTATTCCTATATATTTCAATACATTTCTTTGATACATTCTACTGCATTTTCTATCTCTTCTATTGCTCTTTCTAGTGATATTTCCGCCTCAATATATTTATAGTTTATTTCTTCTTTTAACATTTCTTTTTCAATATCTTCTACATTGTTTTTAATTTGTCCGTGCATTGTTAAGTCGATAAATTTGTCAATATCATAGCTTATATCATTTAATCTTTCTATATATTCCTTTGCTTTTGGAGATATGTTCTTCTCTGTTTCCTCTTGCTCACTTAATGCTTCTATAGTTGTCTTTAAATAGTCTATATGACTTGTGTCTGTCTCTTTTTCTAATTGTTTTTTTAATTGCTCTACATACTTTTTTATCGCTTTTTGCATTTTCAAAACCTCTTTTCTTTAATATATTTTTTACATCTTATCATTATTTATTTAATTTTGCAAATTACTTTTGGAATGTGCTTTTTTATTCTCTTATTTCAAAACGTAGCTTTATAGCCTCATAAAAATATGGGATAAATTCTCTATAAATAAAAATGTTCTCAACTGTATATGTTCTTGATTCTCTATCTTCTAAACCGCAATATCCATTAAATAGATTAAATGCTAGTTTTGTTGTTGCTAAACTTACGCCAGTTTGCCACCCCTCCGTTGTTCCTGTTAGTTCTATCTGTCTTGTTCTTTCATTGTATAACTTATCAAAATGTTTTCTTGTTTCTCCTGTTAATCCTAATAGATAAATTAAACTTTTATTATAACAGTCTAGCTTTTCGCCTTTTGTATGCTCTTTGTAAAATTCTTCGTGTGCTACATCATAAAATTTTAATTGTTCCATTTTTTTTATTTCTCCTTTTACATATAATTTTTATAAAACTTTTTTAATTCTTCCTCGCTGTATTCCCTTTGAGAAAAATTGTTATAACTTGCATTTTGCTTCGTTGGTATTTCAAATTCTTGTGTAACTGCAACAATAAAAAAACCTAATACATTTTTCATTGTTTGATGCTTAAATTTGTCCCAGTTATCTATATATTTTTTGACCGTTTCATATCCTTTTTCTTTTACTAATTTATCTAATGTTTCATATTTTATATCAATATTTGTTTTTCCTTTAAATTCTTGCTGTAATTGTATTATAGTAATTGACATTTGCTCATAATCAATAGTATTTTGTATCTTCTTTTTGTTTTTTGTATTTTCTAATATTTCAAATTCAATAGCAATAACTTTCCTACCTTGTTTTATTTCTTTAAAATTAAATAATATATCTGTTTTTTGTTTTAGCTCTTTTTGTGCTGTAAGAATAACCCTTGATTTAAAATGTCCATACAATGGGTAATCTTCTTTTATAATCTCACCATTTTGGTCTATTTCTGTCGTTCCTACTAATTGTCGCAAATTCTCCAACTCGATTTTTCTTTTCCCCAGTTTTTCATATTGCTTTAATAATTCAAAGATTCTTATGGAATAAGTACTTTTTAAAGACATTATATTTGCAAGGTAATATGTTGTGAATTGTTCTTTTAATTCTAACAAGTAAGGCATAAGTTTTTGGCTAAATTCTACCTCAACAACTGCTTCTTTAGGTATGTATTCCGCACTCGCAACCCAATTTATATATGCAATTCCTCCGTCTTCTTTTTCTATATAAAATTTTTTTAAATCTGTTAGTTGGTCGCATATTGTCGCCATTTGTTTATATATAGTTTTGCTCCCTTTTAGGTCAACACTTTCCGCAAAGTCCATAATACTAAACTTGTATATATGTTTTGTATCTGTTGGCTCTATTTTTGCAATGGCTTGAAGCAAAACTTTTTGTTGTAAAGTCGACAAGCTATATTTTGCCTCAATTAGTTTATTATCTTTAACAATTAACTCTTTACTCATTAAATAGTGGCTCCTTTTATTTTGAAAGAATAATATCATAATATCACATAGAAGTCAACAAGTGTGATATTTAGTATTATTTTTGTGATATTTAGTATTATTTTTGTGATATTTAATATTAGAAAAGTATTATTTTTGTGATATTTAGTATTATTTTTGTGATATTTAAAGTTAATTTTTCCTTATTTTTCAATGCTTTCAGGAAGCGGAAAACATTAAAACTATTGTTATATATAAAACATTAAAACAACAACAAAGATGTTACACTTAATTTTTAAATAACTTGTTCCAAAAACCTCTTCTAGTTTCTTGTTCTTGTTGTTTGTTTCCATCTTCTGTATTTAGCATTATTGGAAAAACTAATTTTTTAAAATCACTGTTTTCTTGTATATATAAATCTTGCCAATATTTGGAATGTTCTTTTTCTTCTTTTAATTGTTGTTTCAATTCCTCAATTTGCTTTTGTAAAAAATCAATAAAATAATTGTCTTGTTTAAAATCTGAAATACTTGTAAAATCTGAATTTATAGATTTATTTAAATCATTATTTAAAGACTTGTTTAAATTATTTGAATTATTTTGAATTGTAGATTGTCGTTGTTGTAATAAGTAATTATAACCATTTTCGTTGATTTTTTCTTTTCCGTCTGTATCTATTTCAATATAGCCTAGGTTTTTCAATTTACTCTTTTTTTGATATATATTTTGTGGCGAACAATCAAGCTTTTCACTTATTTCTGTAAAACTCCATAAAGCCATTTTAAACACTTCCTTTTTCTTGTTTAATTATTTTTAAACAAGTCTTTTAAAGTTTAATAAAGACTTGTTTAAAAACTATATATCACAAATTGAAAAATGTGTCAATATATAACAGAAATATGATTAAACAACATATTAAAGACTTGTT
>CANSRG010000058.1 GCA_947649355.1 uncultured Mycoplasmatota bacterium
TATGAAAAAAGTGCATATAACGTTTTCTGTTACACACACTAAAAATTATATAACCCTTTTTTTATACAACTCCCCTCTTTAAAATTAAAAATAGAGAAGAGAAGAATAACATTTTATTGCAGCGAGATGAAGAACTTATTCATCTAATTAAATTTCGATGCAAATTACAGACAACAGATTAACTAAGAAATCTAGCATTTTATAATATATATAAACATTTAACAAAATATAATTTCATAACTTAATAATAAATTTAAATTAAAACAATACAATAATATTATTAAATTACAATTCAATAAACAAGCAAAAATAGTAGAATAGTATTAGTTACAGAAAAAACAAAAAAACTTTTTCTAAAATTCGCTAGTTTACATAATGTACATTATGCAATCTTCAAGTTTGCAATAAATTGACTTTGAATTATCCGTTTCTTTTGTAACGAAATCTTTTATACTATATTTATCTATATGATATTGCAATGTATCCTCATTAAAAATTGCATATTCTATTGTTGGACAATTTTTTATAAAAAAACAAATCTAGCTTTAAATATAAACTTGTACAATTCAATAAATTTATATTATTGATTATATAAACATTAATAAATTTCATTCCCATATTTTTATAACAAAAAGAGTTAAGGTCACTCATCATAAAACTTCCCTACTCAAAAAACAAAATGATTGATAAATAATAATAAAATTCCAACGAAAAAACCTAATAAAACATATTTATTTTCATTGTATTTTAAAGCTTTAGGTAACAACTCATGAATAGCTAAAGTAATCATAATTCCCGCTACAAAAAGTAAGATAATGCTTATCATGGTGTTTGTAATAAAATTTCTTAAAAAAAGAAAAGCTAGGATAGCACCAAGAGGTTCGGCAAGCCCAGACAAAAATGTTTTTTTTACGGCTTCTTTTTTAGAACCTGTAGCATAATAAATAGGCACAGCAATACTAATTCCTTCAGGGATATTATGAAGCATTATAGCGATACTAATCTTAATTCCTAAATGAATATCTTGATAGCTACTTAAAAACGTTACTACTCCTTCAGGTAAATTATGTAACATCAAAGCTAACATAGACAAAACACCTAAACGATATAAATCAATATTATTACTACTTCCCTTCTCGATTTTTTTATTGATAAAATAAATAGAAATCACACCAACTAAAAAGGCCAAACAACAAATAACAATTCCCTTTGCTATCTTAAAATCTGTAAGAATCGCATAGCTAGCTTCAGGAATAAGTTCCGAAACCGATATTCCAATCATAATAATTAAAGAAAAACTTAAAGCAAAAGTAATAAATTTATGAATATTTTCTTCTTTCCAACGAAAGAAAATTACAATAGATCCTAAAACAGTAGAAAAACCAGCAACAGAAGAAATTAAAATTGGAGCTAAAAAAGACATAAGAATCACCTATTCCATCTTATGCCCGTTTCCTCTTCCATATGTATTTTTCTTTGTAAAACAAAATCCTGATAAACAACATTTCTACGATACTCATTATCTTTTGATAAAATGTCTGAAAAAGAATAATTTAAACATTCTAATGTTAAACCTCGTAAAGTTTTATAATGAACTAAAAAGCTTTGAATTTTTGGAAGCGTTTTTGCAAAATCTTTACTAGTATGAATAGATTGAATTCTAAGCTTTACTTCCTCTGGTTTTAGTGTATCACTAGATGAAATAACAAATTTCTTATTCGTATTACTAGTAATATTATTGATAAGCATTTTAGTATAATCTAAAAATTGAGGACTTTTATCCAAAGCAATTTGTGTATGATTTTGCACCTTTACATTTCTTTCTAGTGCAAACTGCTTCATCCCGTTATTGATTCTTTGATAAAAAGGCACATCCTTATTTATTCGAAACATACAATCATAAACCATTACTTTTCCCTTCGAATCCACTCGAGCAATAAAGAAATCTTTATCTTTAAAATCTACTCCTGTGACAGACAAATGAGATAAGAATTCTTCCTTAGTATAAGATAAAGTATATAAATCCACCCAAGAAATATCATTAAAAACAAAAGTACCATCTAAAGGAATTATTTGATTAGAATAACCATCATGCATTACTAAAAAATATTTTTTAATATTCATATTTTGCCTCCTAAAACTAGTGTACTAAAAATACCAATCATTGGCAACAAAATTTAAGTATGGAATAGAAGAAATTTGCCATATTACTAATGTGGGAGGTAAAAGTTATGAAAAAGAATAATAATCAAAATCGTAATTCTAGAAATGAAAAACGTAACAACAACCAAAAACGTAATAACTCTAGAAACGAAGAACAAAAAAATAACAATAATAGAAATTGTTAATTTAAAAAAGAATGACGATTATAGTTCATTCTTTTTTTGTGGCTCTAGGATGATTTTGATACTCTTTTTTTGCATGAACTTTAGATACATGAGTATATATTTGAGTGGTAGAAATATTACTATGTCCTAAAAGTTCTTGTATAACTCGCAAGTCTGCTCCATTATTAAGAAGATGCGTCGCGAAAGAATGTCTTAAAATATGTGGACTCACTTCTTTTGTAATTCCAACTTCTTCACAAACTTGTTTCAAAAGTTTATAAAATCCTTGTCTAGAAATAGGTGTACCCAAATTATTTAAAAATAATTCATCGTACTGTTTTTTTGGTTTAAGTAATTGATCACGATATTCCAAAAGGTACAACTTTAAAGCTTGCTTACTAGAATCATTGATAGGAATAAAACGTTCTTTTTGACCTTTTCCTTCCACAATTACACAATCATTTATAAAATCTACATTAGAAAATTTAAGGGATAATAATTCACTCACACGCATACCTGTCGCATACATAAGCTCTAGCATCGCATGAGTTCGGTAATCATATTTAGTTTTCATAGGTCTAGATAAAATTTTATCTACTTCTTCATAAGTTAAGTATTTTGGAATCGCTTGAGGAATTTTTGGCATAGATAATCCCTCAAAAGGGCTAGAAGAAAGATACCCCTCCTCTACTAAAAATAAATAAAAATTTTGCAAAACAGTAAAATAATGAGCAATAGAAGTATTAGATTTTTCCGATTGAGATTTAAAATATTCTAAAATATCCTCTTCTTTTACTTCAAAAATAACAATAGATGGTACAACATCACTTTTTAATCGATTTTTCTTCTTTAAAAAATGACAAAATTCCATAAAATCATTTTGATAAGACAAAATAGTATTGGAACTTAATTTTCGAACATATTTCAAAGTATCTATATAAACTTCCATAATTTCGGATAATTTTTCTATCTTTTTCATAAAAACCTCTTTTAAAAAGTATACATAGTTTCAAATTATTTGTCAAACAACTAAGCATTTTGTTATAATAAAACAAGGTGATGTTATGGAAATACTAGCAAACAAAATGCGTCCAAATTCCTTAAAAGAGATTATTGGTCAAGAACATTTAGTAGGAGAAGGAAAAATATTAACAAATCTTGTAAAACAAAAACATTTATGTTCAATGATTCTTTATGGACATCCAGGAACAGGAAAAACTTCACTTGCCAATGCCATAGTAAAAGAACTAAATCTTAAAGCTCGTTTTTTAAATGCTACCATTAACAAAAAAGAAGACTTTGATATTGCTATAGAAGAAGCAAAAATGTATGGAGATTTGATTCTTGTTGTAGATGAAATTCATCGAATGAATAAAGATAAACAAGATTTATTACTACCTCATATTGAATCTGGTCTTATCATTTTAATAGGACTCACTACATCTAATCCATATCATAAAATAAATCCAGCTATTAGAAGTCGAGTTCAAATATTTGAATTAAAAGATTTAACCACAACAGACATTATAAAAGGCCTTACTAGAGCATGTGATTCCTTAGAAAATATAAAAATAGATAATGATAGTTTAAAATTTATTGCCGAGGCCGCAAATGGGGATGTAAGAAGTGCAATGAATCTTTTAGAAACGGCGTATTATGCAAGCGAAACAAAAGAAATTACAAAAGACTTTTTAAAAACAATTCACACAAAACCTGTATTTATTCATGATAAAAATGAAGATGGTCATTATGACTTACTCTCGGCTTTTCAAAAATCTATTCGTGGAAGTGATATAGATGCATCCCTTCACTATTTAGGAAGACTAATAGAAGCTGGTGATTTAGATAGTATTTATAGAAGAATGAGTGTAATTGCATACGAAGATATTGGACTTGCCAATCCTGCAATAGGACCAAAAGTAATGGCTGCAATTGAAGCTGCAGAAAGAATTGGTTTACCAGAAGCAAGAATACCTCTTGGAACCATTATTACAGAAATGGCTCTTTCTCCAAAATCAAACTCTGCCCATATTGCATTAGATGCCGCACTAAATGATATAAAAAAAGGAAATATTGGACCTATTCCTAATCACATAAAATCAAATAGTACAAACTATTTATATCCCCATAATTATCAAAATGCATACATAAAACAAGAATATCTTCCAGTAAATTTAAAAGGAAAAAAATATTTCCAACCTAAAAATAACAAATACGAAACAAGTCTTTATAATGCTTGGAAAGAAAGAACAGGTGAAAAAAATGAATATTAGTTTCATTGGCAGTGGTGCTTTTAGCTTAGCCGTCGCATCATTATTAAGTAGAAAAAAGGAAAACAGCCTCTATTTATGGACGCATGACGCATCTTGGAAAAAAAGGGTGGAATTAGAAAAGAAATTTTTAGATCATTCTGTATCATACCCATTTCCAAAAAATTTAGAAATAGATACAGATATAAAAAGAATCGTAGAAAAAAGTAATATTATTTTTCTTTTAATCAGTTCTTTTTATATCAAAGAAACAACCGAAAAATTAAAAGAATGTAATTTAAAAGGAAAAACAATATACATTGGAACAAAAGGAATGCTAGAAGATTCCCCCTATTTTTTAACAGAATATCTTAAAAAAACATTAAAAACAAACTCAATCGAATTTTTCTGTGGTCCAAATTTATCAATCGATTTATTAAAAGATGCCTTTTGTTCTATTACTTTTACATATCAAAAAAAAGAAGATAAAAACAATTTAAAAACGATATTCCCAGAAAATACAATTCTCCATTTTACAAAACAAAAAAAAGTACTAGAATTAGCAAGTACTTTAAAAAATATATATGCGATAGGCTCTGGTATTATAAAAGAAAGCACGAACTCAAAGTCTTCTACTCATACTTACCTTTCTCTAGCATATAAAGAAATGGAAAAAATATTAGATTCTTTATTTATATGGAATAATAGTTTAAGTGATTTGATGGGCGATTTTTATTTAACAGGAACAATGGAAGAATCTAGAAATTTAGGATTTGGGTGCTCACTAATAAAAAAAACGCATCACGAATACTTAAAAAATAACACTATTGAAGGTGTAGTAAATCTAAAAGCAGTAAAAAACTTTTTTCATAAAAAAAATGTCGAAACAAAAATTTTCCACACTATATATGACATCGTAGAAAATAAGACGACACCCTACTCTTTAGTAAATACTTTAAAAAAGTTATAAAATATCATTTAGAATATAAGAAACAAGCAAAGAACCTGCTGCCATAGGAACTGGACATAACGTACCAAGTTCTTTTTGTTTTAAAGGAACTTCTTTACTAGATACAACCATTGTTTTAAGACATTTTCTTTCTTTTTTTAAAATATTTCTAAGAACTCTAGCCAAAGGATCACCAGTTGTATTTCCTAATGAAACAACTTCTAGTAATTGAGGAGAAACTTTATTTGCAGTCCCCGTACAAGAAATTAATTTCTTAGACAATTTAGTACACATTCTAATAAGCATAACTTTTATAGAAACAGTATCACAAGCATCAATAATATAATCATAAGAAGCCAAAAACTTTTCTGTAATATCACTTTCTTGTAAAAACAAAAAAATTGGTTCAACTTGACAAGAAGGGTTAATAATTTTTGCTCTTTCTACTGCTTCTAAAACCTTTTGATTTCCAATACTTTCCGTCGTTGCTAGTATTTGGCGATTCAAATTAGACTCTTCTATTATATCTCCATCAATGACTGTAATATCACAAAAACAAGAACGTACGAGAGCTTCAAAAGCATATCCTCCTACTCCACCTAATCCAATCAACAAAATACGAGTATTTTTAATTTTGTCTAACGAATCTTTTGTTATCATTTTTAAAATTCTATCTTCCATAAATCACCTATTAAACATAAAAAAACCAAAAGAAGTAGTGTGATAAAAGCCCGCTTTCTCGCAGGTGGGCATCTATGTTTTACTTTAGGATCCTAATTCACTTAATGGATTAGTGTTCTACACCGTAAAAACAGTCTGACTCCCGAATATCACCATAGTCGGTTTTATGTAACTATCTTCTATTGGTAAATAAATTATACTATAAAAATAAGAATTTCTCAACCTCTTCTTTTTGTTGTGGTGGATTTTCATTTTTCCATATAATATTTTTGTTAAAAGCATATATTAGAAATTCGTGATTTCACAAACAAAAAAAGTATTATTTTTTTAGTTATTATTTCTTCATAAGTAGCTGAAAAGTCTTCAGAAAAAGGATTTTTATATTCTAATTTCACTCTTGAAACTGATTTTTGTGGTTATTTTTTCTTCCTCTCCAACAAGAAGTTACATCACAATTTGAAGAATATGGAGCAGGATTTGGCATTTTCATTTTTACAATCATAGGAATTTTAAATGCCCGTCCAAAAGCAACACAAGTACCAGGTTGTAATGTTTTTTGCTTTTCAATAACATCTTGACTAATATTAGGAAGCATTTCTTCAATATATTTCAAATCTTTCGGATGAGTCATTTTAAAAATTAAAAAATTAGAAACTTGAGCAATAACGGTATCACTAATATCTACAGGTCGTTGAGATATAACTCCTAAAATAGCACCATACTTACGTCCTTCTTTCGCGATACGATCAAATATATTATATCCAAGTAAAAAAGTATCATTATCTTTTTGAATATATCGATGAGCTTCTTCTAAAATCATATGAATTGGAAAAGATGCACGATTCTTTAAACTCTTTGCATAATCAAATAAAATACGACAAATAATTTTTACAATAACTTTAGCATAAACATCATCTACATCTTCTAAGTTAATATTCACAATTTGAGCTTTTTTACCATTTTTATTTAAAAGAGATTTAATAAAATCTTCATTAGTAGCATATTGATTCGTAAAATAATTACCGACTTTAGTATTTAAAATGGTAGATAATCTCACCTTTAACATCATAGCAGAATCATAGACTTCCTTATTATTTTGAAACCCTTCACTAATTAAAGTAAATTCTAGTGCTCTAGAGAAATCCATTATAGAGTAAGAATAAATAGTTGGCTCCATCATATCTTCTAAATCCTCATCTACAAACTTTAATATATAATCAGTAATTAAAACAGATTCTCCAAAATTCCCATTAGAATCAATTTCAAAACACTCAGAAAAACTTCTAGAATAACCTAGTCCAAATACTCTTGAATCAAAATGAAACTCTTCTGTATGACAAACTTCAATAATTGTAAAAATTTCATTTTTCTTATGAGCAGTTGTTTGATTACTAAATAAAATAGCTAAAAGTGCCTTGGCAATTAAATGATTTTTGTACTTCTTACTTTCCTCATTATTTCTACTAAATATTTTAGCTAAACGAATAGTTCTTTCAATAATAGGAAGTTCTTTATGGCTTTCAGCTTGCAAAAGTAAAGCAAAATCGCTTAGTTGCAACAAACTAACAGGAATTGCTAAAGAAAAATCATCTTCTTCAACCTTATTTGTAGTAATAAATTTATATTGATAATCAGCATGGTAATCGCGAATATTACGAAAAGCATTCTTATATTCTCCATAAGCATCAAAGAAAAAAAGATTCATGTTTTCATTATAATATTCTTGATCTTCAAATAAATTTTGAAAAATTCTTGCAACTCCATGAGTTTTACCTACTCCTGAATTACCACCTATAAAATAATGATGGGAAAAGAATTCATTGATAGATGGATAAACCATTTGGTTTTTATAAATCGCACTTTCTCCAAATAAAAAAGTATCGTCACTTTTCTCGCCAATTAAATTCTTCAATTCTTCTTTCCTAATAATTCGAATTTTACTCGATAATAAAGGTTTTTGTAAAACACCATTGACATAATTTCCCATAACAAACTCGCCCAAAAAACGAATTTTAATTACATCTACATTGATTTCAAAAATTTCTCCTAAAATTCGTTGATTGGAAGACTCAAAAATAACATGAGCATTCATTAAATCTGTTCCTTCATTTTTTTGAATAGTATTTTCAACATGAGCCAAACTCTCTGTAATATAAATTATTTTTCCAAACATATACATTCCTTCTAACTAAACTAAGTATATCAAAACTTAGAAAAAAAAGATAGAAAAAGAATTGATTCCTTTTATAAAATCAAAAAAAGAAAGAAGTATCAAAACTTCCTCTATACTTACTTCTTTATATTATTCAACTCTCCATGGATCATTTATGGTTCCACTTCCTAATTTTAAACTATTC
>CANSRG010000059.1 GCA_947649355.1 uncultured Mycoplasmatota bacterium
TTATGGAACAAGTTATTATTATAGAGGAGTAGTAGAAAACAACTATGTGAAGTTTGGAGGATACTACTGGCGAATTTTAAGACTTAATGGAGATGGGTCTATAAGAATGATATATGCAGGAGATGCAAGTGTAATAGACTCTTTAGAAAACAAAGAAGAAGTATTATCAAATGGATATAATGATTCTACTACAAGATATAGTCAAATAGGAACAAGCGAATATAATTTATACTGGAAAAAAGATAATATACAAGAATCTACCAATTCTTATGTTTATTATGACAATGCTAGCTTAGGATATATGTATGGAAATGGAGATGGTGGAGTACAAGAGGCGATTCCAGAATCTATTTCTAGGGCTCATTATAACACAACAACTAAAGAGAAAGCACAAACAAATACTAATGATAGTACGATAAAAGCGTATTTAGATACATGGTATGAGAATCATTTTAAAGCTACCGAATACGAAAGATATATTGCAGATTCGTATTATTGTAATGATAGGAGTTTCGGAAACAATACAGAAAGTTCTTATACTCAACTTGGCTATGGACTAGAACCAACAAAATATAGATGGTATAGTTCTAATAATGGAGTACGACTTACATGTAAAGCGCAAAATGACCGTTTTACAGTAAATGATGAAGTAATAGGAAATGGCGATTTAAAGTATCCTATAGGGCTTATAAATACTGATGAAGCTTATATAGTAGGTGGAAATTCTAGTAATAATAGATATTATTTATATACTGGGAATTCTTATTGGACAATGTCGCCAGATAGTTGTGATGGGAGTAATTCTTATGTAAGGCCTGTGGATTTGTCGGGCAATGCTTATTACAATTACTTCTGTAGTGTCAGTTCTGCTCTTGGTGTGCGTCCAGTTTTGAATCTACGATCTGGTAGTCTAAAATTAGGAAGTGGAACCTTAAATGATCCATGGAGAGTTGAATAAAAATCTAGAGATTCAATGAGGAAGTTTTATTGGTAGAATTTTTATTCTATCAATTTATCAAATTATATATTTTTGCATAATTATTATAAGTACATAATTTGTTTACTTTCATAATTATTACTATTTGTTGTAAATGTGTATTTAGTTGACTTGTAAAGGAAACAAGCTTGAGAGTAGGAATATTTTAGTTATTCTTAGAATCCTCTGTTCCTAAGGTCAACTCTTTTTTCTTTCATATAATCTACAATTTCATCAAATATAAATTCTATAGTTTAGTACAAATAACTATATATTACCTGTGATGTGATTTCGTATTTAAAACATAATTTAGGATTTTCTTAAAGTGAATAGTGATATATTTTAAGTTTATGTGCTTCCAAAGATAATCGCTTTTTTCGTACTATATATCAAGCTTTAATTTTATTCTAGTCTATTTTTTTATAGCTTTTGTTTTTTTTTTTCATATGTTATAATTTTGTTAGATTTAGGTGGTGATTTTGTGGAAGATTTTGAAGATGAAGAACAATTAGAAGGTATTCCCGAAACGATTCCTGGTGACTTAGAAATTTTACCACCTAAAAAAGAATTAGATGCTAAGGGTTCTAAAAAACTGATTGCTATTTTATTAAAGAAAAAGCAAATCTTATTGATTACGGCTGCTTCTTTTCTCTTTTTTCTATTTATCATTATTCTTATTGTGATTGATTCTTCTGGAACTAATGATTTTGAATCTTATAAAGGAACAGAAAAGTGTGAAAATGTTACAGTTCGTTATGTTCCATATAATGAACACGAATCATCTTCTACTGAAACAATGAAATTAGAAGAATATGTTCGCTCAGCAGTTTACCAGTATGTTCAAAATATTCGTGTTCCTTCTGTTGCTACTGGAATTTCTGAAGTGTATTATTCTTTAGCAGTTGCTCTTCGTACAGAAGTTTTAAATAATTCTTGTACTGTTACTTATCGTGATAAAAAATTAACAAAGAATGTTGTTGCAGATGCGATTTTTGATAAAAATTTAGAATTATCTGAGGGAGTTATTTTAACTGATACTTTAGGTAATTTATTGCCTGTAAAAATTTCTGATTTTTGTTGGAATGAATCTTTACTTAATGAAACTGATTATAAAATTTATCAAGCGAATAGTATGAGTATTCCAATTTCTTTTGCGACTGATTATTTATCAAATTCAACTTATTTAAATTGTGCATGTAATAAGGAAAGTGGAGTATCCACTGGAAAATGTAATGAGGATGCGTGTTATACTTATTGGCCGATGGAAGGTGAAGAAGAAGAGGAAGACCCTAGCTGTTATAGAGCATGGTTACATCAAGACGATACTAGTGGATATAGTGTTTTTGGAGCTTATTATATAATGATGGCATATGGTAAAGATTATAATGAAATTTTAAGATATTTTTTTGGCGATTTTCGTTATCGAACAATTAAAGATTTAAAAAAGGATGAAGGAAATATTCTTGCTGATACGAATTGCTCTTCGTTTAGTCTTAGTACTACTACATTAAGTAAAGAAGAATTTGTTTCGAAAGTTAAAAATTACAATAAGAGTTCTTCTAGTTCTTGGAAAATGTTTCAAGAAAATGCAGATATTATTTATGATTTAGGTATTTCTAATCATGTCAATCCTGAGATGATTATTGTTCGTCCTTTAATTGAAGGATTTTCTCCTGGAGGAAGTACTTATAATTATTTTGGAATTGGTTGTACGAATGAAAATCCTCATTGTAAATCTTATGATTCTTTTGAATTAGGTATTTTAGGTTTTATCGAATTACTAAATAAAAATTATCCCGATTATGATTATTTTATTCATCATTATGCTCAGCTTGGAAGATCTTGGTATAATCCAGGTTCTTCCTCTTCGGGTGGATGCTATTATGCAAAATATATTTATCCTTCTGGTCTAGATGATTATGTTTTAGATGCTTGTGGGTCTAATTATTCTAATTGTTCTGGTTCTAGTTGTGCTCCTGTTCGTGAAGAAGATAAAGAAGCATACGCTATGTATCAAAATAAGATTATGCTAGATAAAAGAGCGGACGTGTTTGGAATTTCTTCTAACACTTGTAGTAATGATACACTAAATTATGGTAGTTGTGTTTTATATAAACAAGGAGATGCGAGATGGAAAAATGAAATTCTTGGTAATGGACCTAGTACTATTGGTAGTGCAGGATGTGCTTTAACTTCAATAGCTATCGCGCTTACATGTACGGGAGAAGTGGATGATGTAGATAACTTTTCCCCTCTAGTTTTAAATGAACAATTGATACTAAGTAATGGTTTTAATAAAGACCTTATTTATTGGGATAATGAAGCAATTCGTAAATTTGTGCCGACATTTCATTTAAAACAAAATTATTCTATTCGTAAAACTGATACTAATGAAACTAAAATATCTATTTTAAAGAATGGAATAGGATCTAGAGTTATTGGAATTGTTCATATTGAAAATACGATACATTCTAGAGGACATTTTGTTGTTTTAAAATCTATTGATGAAAAAAATAATACTATACTAGTTTTAGATCCTGCATTTGGAGATACTTATACATATTCTTTATATGATGTGGATGGTTTTAAAACTTATATTTATTAGGAGGCTTTTGTGAAGAAAAAAAATATTATATTTATTAGTGTTTTGGTAATTTGTTTTGCCTGTTATGTAGTTTTATTTTATTTTATTAGTGGTTCTAATCATGCTACAGAAGGATATTTAATTGTATCTGAGTTGGGTGGATATTATTGTAAAGCAAAATCTTGTTCTTATAAATCGATTGATGAGATGAATCTTTTAGAACGAAATATTCGTATTTACCAACAAAATCAACTTCAAGGTACTTATCAATTAAAATATATAAACCGCTTTAACTTTTTTCAAAATGGTTCATGGAAAAATTTATATGGAGATTTTTTGGGAGTTGACGAATCTTTAGATGCAAATGTTTTTCATTATCATTATGAATCGATGAATTCTAATGATGAAAGAGTTATCAAAGAAGTATTATTAAATCAGCAAATTTCTTCTTATAAAAAATTAGAAACAGATCAGGTTTTGGTAATGGATCTTGATGAAAACGGAGTGGAAGACCGAATTTTGACTTTTTCAAATCAAACTTTAGATGAAAATGATGATATTTATTTTTCTTCTTTATTGATTCTTTTAAATGGAAAAGTTCAAACTATTTATTTTGAAAAATCATCAGAAAAATATCAAGTTCCTTATTATAATGTGTTTAGTATTTTTTCTCTTAATAAAGAAAAAAAGCCTCGTCTTATTATCAATAAGGGATATTATGATCAGACAGGTGACCCTTCTATTATGATGCTTCAATTAGATGGAAAAAAAGTAAAAGAAATTGTTTCAGATAGTGCAAAAAAATAAAAACTAGTGTATAATAGAACTAGTTTTTTGAGGAGGTTGTTTATGAAATTTCGTGTTTCTTCTAAAGATTTTACGATGTTTGTTATTTTTTGTATTTTTTTACTTTATTTGTGTGCAATAGCGGTGTTAAACTTTTCTTCTTTTGCAAGTGATGGTTCTTTTTTTGGTTTGAATCCTTTTCCAGCATTTACAAAAGATTATTTGTTTTTGACTCTTTTTATGTTTGTAATTGCTTTAATTATTATTTTTTCTTCTGTATCTTCTTATATTTTTGATAAAGATAAAGGGGCTAAAAAATTGCTTACTATTGGCGAAAAAGAAGAAAAAGGTTTTTCTAGATGGGCGAAAGACAAAGAAATGAAAAGTGACCGTGGTGTAGTTCATGTTACTAGTACAGATAAAGTTGTTGAAGGGGCTGGAATTCCTTTAATCAATGATGGAAAAGAACTTTGGGTAGATAATAGTGATTATCATACTATGATTATTGGTTCTACTGGTTCTGGTAAAAGTGAGAGTATTGTAAAGCCAATGGTAAACTTACTTGCTAAAAAGGGCGAGAGTATGATTATCAACGATCCAAAAGGAGAGCTTTATAAATATTGTGGAGATTATTTAAAAGATCAAGGATATAACATTGTGGTTTTAAATTTTCGTGAACCTGATCAGGGAAATGCTTGGAATCCTCTTGCAATGCCTTATTATTATTTTAAACAAGGAAATATGGATAAATCTACTGAATTAGTAGAAGATATCGCGAATAATATTTTAGTAGATCCTAAAAATAAGGATTCTGCTTTCTGGGAAAAATCAGCAGCTGATTATTTCTCTGCTTTAGCTATTGGATTATTTCGAGATGGAAAAGAAGAAGAAATCAATTTTAATTCTATTAACTTAATGAGTAGTGTTGGGGACGAGAGATTTGGAACTAGTAATTATATTAAAGAATATTTTAATTTAAAAGGAGAATCTTCTCCTGAATATATTTTTGGTTCTACTACTTTTAATGCTCCAAGTGAAACTAAAGGTGGAATTTTATCTACGTTTCGTCAAAAAATTCGTATTTTTGCATCTCGTGAGAAATTATCAGAAATGCTTTCTTATAGTGATTTTGATATGCGAAGTATTGGTGAAAAGAAAACGGCTGTTTTCTTGATTATTCATGATGAAAAAACAACTTATCATAGTTTACTTACTGTCTTTTTAAAACAATGTTATGAAACTTTAATTGAAGTTGCTCAGTCAAATGGTGGAAAACTTGCATTTAGAACTAATTTTATTTTAGATGAGTTTGCTAATATGCCACCTTTACAAGATGTAGATTCTATGGTTTCTGCAGCTAGAAGTAGAGATATAAGATTTACTTTTATTATTCAAAACTTTGCTCAATTAAATGATGTGTATGGAAAAGAAATCGCTGAGACTTTAAAAGGAAACTGTGGAAATTTAGTATATCTTATAAGTACAGAAATGGCAGCTTTAGAAGAAATTAGTAAAATGTGTGGGGAAGTAAAAAGTAAAGAAAAAGATAAAACGGCTTCTACTCCTTTAGTAACAGTATCTGATTTACAAAAAATGAAATTAGGACAAGTTATTATTAAGAGGTTACGTATGAACCCATTTAAAACAAAACTTGCTCCTGATATGAAAATGGACTGGGGAATTGCAAGAAAAGAAATGAGTTATCCAAAAAGAGAACTTAAAACGGTTAATATGTTTGATTTAAAAAATTATGTTTCTGAGGCAAAAAGAAAGCAAATGATGGAAAATCCAAACCAAAATGCTCCTGGTGGATTTAATCCATTTATGCCAAGTCCTAATCCTTTTATGGGTGGTTCTTCTCCATTTGCATCTTCAAATCCTTTTTCTCCTATGGATTCAACTTCTCCTAGTAGTGAAATTCCAGGGCTTAATAAGCCGATTTCTAGTTTAACGAATGAAGAAATTGATAAAATGATTGCCGATATTGATAAGAAATTGGCCGAGCTCGATGAAGAAGAAGCAAAAGAGAAAGAAAAACTAAAGAAAGAACAAGAAACAAAGAAATCAGAAGAATCTTTTTTAGAAACACATTTAGATGATAAAAAGGAATATTTAGAGGAACGTCCAAAAATCAATATTGATGTAGATTCTGTGATTATGAATGATAATGTAATTACGGACGATGAATTTTTTGATGATTTTTTCCATGATGAAGACTAAAATGTCTTCTTTTTTTATTTTTTTTTGGGTAAATATTATATGCGAAATTCTTTTTTTTGCGTACCTTATAGTAGGTGAAGAAAATGAAAAGAATTTCTATAAATGAATATGATAAAACATTGGGGACGTTAATTGATTTATCTTCTATGCAAGACTTTTTAATTCATCATCATAAAGATGCAGTCAATATACCTTATCAAAAATTTATGCTTTATTATGATAGATATTTAAAAAAAGATGCTCCATATTATTTTATTTGTAGTAAAGGGATTCATAGTGGAAGAGTAGTTTCTATGTTAGAATATTTTGGATATGATGTTACTCAAGTAGTCCAACAATCTTAATGAAGTTCCAAGTTTTTCCTTTACAAACGAATGTATGTATCCTATAATGTTTATAGGAATGGAGAATAGTTATGGAATATGTTTATTTAGCATTACTACTTACTTTAATTGGGCTTGTTCTTTTTTTAATTTGGAAAGTACATCATAATAAAACGAATGAAGTTTCAGTTACAGAACGAATAGGTCATTTAGAAACTTCTTTTGCTAAAGAATTGGGAGAATTTAAATATGATTTTGCAAATAATTTAAAAGATGATTTTGATGGACTTATTGAAAAGATGGAACAACGTTTGATATGGATTAACGAAAAGGTAAATTCTCGTTTAGATGAAAACTTTGAAAAGACGAATAAAACGTTTACTAATGTTTTAGAACGATTATCAAAAATTGATGAAGCTCAAAAGAAAATTGATAGTTTGTCTTCAGAAATAGTTTCTTTGCAAAGTGTGTTAACGGATAAAAAAACAAGAGGTATTTTTGGTGAAGTTAATTTAAGTTATATTTTGACAAGTGTTTTTGGTGAAAATCAAAAAAATATTTATGCTTTGCAAGCTAAATTACCAAATGGTTTTATTGCAGATTCTATTTTACATGCACCTATGCCTCTTGGTAATATTTGTATTGATTCTAAGTTTCCTTTGGAAAATTATGAAAAAATGACTAATCGTAGTTTGTCAAAAGACGAAAGAGAAGTTGCGCTAAAAACTTTTAAGGTGGATGTAAAGCGGCATATTGATGCGATTGCTTCTAAATATATCATACCAGAAGTTACGGCAGATCAAGCAATTTTGTTTTTACCTGCAGAAGCTATTTTTGCTGAGATACATGCTTATCATTTAGATTTACTAGAATATGCTTATCAAAAACATGTTTGGATTACTTCTCCAACGACTTTAATGAGTACATTAACAACTATTGCAATGATTATTAAAAATATGGAAAGGGATAAATACGCTAAAGTGATTCAAGTAGAATTGCAGAAGTTGTCTGTTGATTTTGCTCGTTATAAGGAAAGATGGGATAAGTTATCTCGCAGTATTGATAGTGTGAGTAAAGATGTAAAAGATATTCATATTACAACGGATAAAATTACAAAACGTTTTGATTCCATTCATAAAGTTGAGATTGTAAAAGAAGAGGATAAAGAATATTTAGAATTGAGATAATAAGTATTTTTTTAAAAATTGTTGATGAGGTTTTTATCAGCAATTTTTTTTGAAATGTTAAGTAAATGTAAATTGACTTAGGGGGGGGGATGATGATACAATAATTAAGAGAATAAAACAAGAAAGCATACAACAAAAGGATAGTAAAACATATATTCTTGTGTTACACTAGTATCATAGAAAAGAATAGGAACATACTAGGAGAAGGAAGTTGGTTCATATGAAAAAGAAAAAAGAATTGTTAG
>CANSRG010000060.1 GCA_947649355.1 uncultured Mycoplasmatota bacterium
ACAATCTAGCAGTAAAAGTAACAGATAAATCAGGACGAACGAGTGCTGTAGTAAAAACTTCTGCCACGGTTTTAACAAAACCAACCTATAAATTATTACACAACGAAGGATTAGCAGGAATGCTAATTCCATTAAACAAACAACAAGTACTCAGAGTAGAACAAGTAGGAGACATGAGTCAAGTTTCAGGAGGAAATTACAATTATTCTACTTTAAAAGGACAAGTAATTAACATATCAGGGTCTACCATAAGATTAGGTGCAGAGAAAATTTTATTTAATGGATATTATGCAATGGGTCATGGAGGATTAAGAGGAGTTCGGATTAGCGATAATCAAGTTGTCGTATCTGGTGCAGATTATTATCATTCTACATCTTCAAGAGCTTATTTAGGACATTATAGTGGAGCACTTCTAACAGTAAGTGGAGATAATATCACTCCATCTATGAAAACCGTATTGTTTAGTGGGGGTGCAGAAAATTATAAAGGAGTAGGATTACTTTCTCACAAATCAGGTAGCAATACTGTAATTGCTCTAAATGATCATGGTACAAGTAGTAACTATTACACAGATACAATAACGTTTAACTATACAAATGGTCAAATCTCTACTGCCTTTTTAAATAATATTTCACTAGATAAAGCAAAAGCCGATATTGAAGGAATTGCTGGCTATACTTTTGATACAAATGTTACTGCGTTTATAAATTTAGGAACTTCTGGAGTAGCATCTTTATGTGCATCAACTAATCCAGGAATTTATTTCCAAGAGGGTTGCCGATATGGACTAGGAGCACAACCAGATATTTCTGCCTCTTTATGGAGTAGTTATGGAACAGGCGCAGGAATGACGCACATGGGCAGCAATAAAATAATAGTGAAGGTAAGTAAAAGTAATATGACGACAACAAATGGAATACCAACAATCACTTACATAAATCACTTGGCTTTCTTTAAGAAAAATGGTACTACATGGGAACTAAAAGATGTGTTAAAAATGCCTGTAGCTGGAAGTCTTGTTCCCTTAAATGATAATTCAGTTTTATTTAAAAGTTCAAAAGAATTATATTTGGTAAATTTTTAGAGAAAATAAAATTTATTTATAAAAATACTAATAAAAAAAAGAATAAATTCCAAAAAGTGACATAAAATTTAGGGAGATTGCAAAAAGGAATTGACGAGTACTTACTTTTTGTGATATCCTATTTTCAGAATAGAAGAGAATAAAAGGTGATTAGTGATATGGAATTTTTAGAGAGTTTGTATAGTATACCTAATTTTGGCATATATTTATTTGTCATAATAGGATTTTTAGTAGTCTTATTCTTAGTGATTTTATTTTTTGGTAAAAAAGATGAACAACAACGGAAACAAAAAGAAGTACAAGAAGAACAAAGTGTATTTCATACACAACCAACTGAACCAACTGCATTTAAAGAAACTACAATACCTACACCAGTAGAAATACCAGTTTCTCCAGTTTCAGTTCCTCCGCTTCAAAATGCATGGCCATTACAAAATGAACCACAAGAACAAATGGTTACAGAAGAGATAAAAAAAGAAGAAGCTATAGTAGAAAATGTTTCTGAAAAAGATTTTGACTTTGATGCATTGGCAGAAGCAATAAGTAAAGAACTAGAAAGTATAGAAAACAAAGAATTTGTTCCAAAACAAGAAACTTTTATAAAAGAACAAGAAGAAACACCAGTTACACCAATATTAGAGAAAAAGGAAGAACCAAGTTTAAATTATCAAGTATACGAACCAATTAAAGAAGAAGTAGTAATAGAAGAAACACCAAATGTATCAATTCCAGTAGTTCCAATAGAACCTATAAGACCAGTCGAGCCAATAAGACCAGTAGAACCAATTTTGGAAAAAGAAGAACCAAAAAGAACACCAATGCCTTCTGTATTTAGTTCAGTATACGTAAATAGAGATAAAGAAGAACCAATTTTAAAAGAAGCTCAAAAACCAGTAGAACAAAAAGAAGAAGTAGAAACACCAGTTCCACCAAAAATAGAACTTCCAAAAATGATGGATCTTCCTAAAATGAAATAGTAAAGGAAGTGTCAATAGACACTCTTTTTTTCATAATTAGAAACGAATATGCTATAATACGATTAAAAGGACGTGATTTTGTGAAATTATTTAAATCAAATGATAAGTTAAATATGGAAGAAGTCAATGAAGTAGTAAGTTTATCAAAAAAAATTCTTCATTTATTTTATATTGCGATGTTAATTGCTACTGTTTTAATTGTAACAATTATTGCGAGAGAATGGGGTGTGTGGAAATTTTTATTAAGTATTTTAAGTGTTTTATCTCCATTTTTTATTGGGTTCATATTAGCATGGATATTTAATCCAATTGTAACAAAATTAGAAAGTAAAAAAGTTCCACGAATGATAGGATCGATGATTGTTTATGTTGCATTTTTAACAATTTTAATTTTATTTATTCGTTATTTAATTCCAGTAATCTATGACCAAGTCCAAGTTTTAATTGGAAACTTACCATCAATATTTAAAGAATTAGAAGGATTTATGGACAAAATATTTATGAAATTCGGTCATATTGAAGGAATAGATTTTATGGCAATGAAAAAAAGTATCATGGAAACTATGTCATCCACTTTAAATGGATTTATGACATCCATTCCTACTGTACTTATGAATTGTTTAGGTTCTATTTTTTCTAGTTTAATCACAATTACATTTGGGCTTGTAATAGGATTATATATGTTAATAGATTTTAGTTCAATAAGTGGTCATTTAATTAACATGTTACCAAAGAAAAATCGTTTTGAAGCCTCTCTTTTATTAACCAATATTTCTTCAGAAGTAAGAAAAAGTGTAAACGGAACATTTATGGTTGCCATAATGGTATTTGTTTGTGATAGTATTGGCTTTTGGATTGTAGGACTTCAAGCCCCAATATTATTTGGACTTCTTTGTGGTATTACTGACTTAATTCCTTATGTTGGACCATACATTGGCGGAATAGTTGCAGTCATTGTCGGATTTGCTCAAAGTCCTTTAATAGGTTTTTTAACAATTATAGTAGCAGTTTTAGTTCAATTGATTGAAAATAATGTGTTGCAACCAATCATTATGAGTAAAACAATGAAATTACATCCTGTAACAATTATTGTTGGACTTTTAATATTTGAACATTTCTTTGGAATCATTGGAATGATTTTATGTACTCCTTGTATAGCTTTAGGAAAAGTAGTATGGAAATTCTTAGTAGAAAAATATAACTGGTTTCATGATAAAGAACCGTTAACAATGGAAGAATAAAAAGAATCTAAAATTAGGTTCTTTTTTAGTAATATTTATTAACAATAATTTTAAATAAAAAAGGAAAAGAAACTTATAAGAAAGTATAAGAAGTTTATAAGAAAAGATACTAAAAATGAAAAATCAATAGTCAATATTTCTATATCAAAAAAAGAAATTTATTGTTATAATAAAAAAAGAAAAAGAGGAAAAATAATGAATTTAATTTTAATATCTGGTAAAGCCAGAAGCGGAAAAACTTTTACTGCTAAACTCTTAAAAGAATTATTAGAAGAGAAAAACAAGAAAGTGGCCATTACTGAATATAGTAAATACATAAAATTATTTGCCAAAGAACTTACAAATTGGGATGGAATAAGCGAGCCAAAACCGAGAACTTTCTTACAAGAATTTGGAAGCCACATTAGAGAAAATAGTAAAAATCCACATTACTTTATCAATAGAATGAAAGAAGATTTAGAAATATATAAAGAATTAGTAGATTTCTTAATTATAAGCGATGTACGATTAAAAGAAGAAATAGAAGAAATGCTAGACTGGAATCCAGTAACAATTTCTGTCAAAAATGATTTTAATGTATATGATTTAAAAGAAACAGAAAAAAAGCATATTACAGAACATGCTCTTGAAAATTATGAATTTTTTCGATATAGTATAGTGAACAAAACAGAAAAAGAAATAAAAGAAATCTTAAAAGAAATTCTTAGAAAAGAGTGGAATTTATGAAAGTAGTAAAAGTAAGACAAGAAAAAGACGTTCAAAAGAAAATTTGGATAATTGTGATTGTAATTGTATTATTTTTATTGATAGGAAGTGCTATTACAACAATTTCATCTGGCGAGATAGGACTAAAAGTAAGATTTGGAAAATTAGTAGATACGAATTTAAGTGAAGGGCTAAATGTAAAAATTCCTTTTATGGAAAAAATAGTAAAAGTAAATATAAAAATTCAAAAAACAGAAATTGAAACAACTTCTGCTAGTAAAGATTTACAAGATGTAAAAATAAAACTAGCGGTAAATTTTAGAGTAAAAGAAAAAGATGCAGTAAATCTTTATAAAAATGTTGGAAATGAATATGAAGAAATTATTTTAAGACCAGCAATAGAAGAATCCATTAAATCTGTAATTTCAAAATATAATGCCGAAGAACTCATTACAAAAAGACAAGAAGTTTCTGATTTAGCATTAAAAACATTACAAGAAAAAATAGAAAAATATGGAATTGAAGGATCAGAATTTAATATAATAAACTTAAATTTTAGTGAAGATTATGGGAAGGCAATTGAAGAAAAACAAGTAGCAGAACAACAATTAGAAAAAGCAAGATTAGATGCCGAAGCCCGTTTAGTAGAAGCCCAAGCAACAAAAAAAGCAAACGATTTATTAAAACAAACATTAACAAAAGAATTACTAATAAAAGAATTTATAGAAAAATGGAATGGAGAACTCCCTAAAAACTATGCAGGGGAAGATATATTATCCATATTTGATTTAAATAAAAATTAGAGAGGAAGTAAAAAAATGAATGTAAAAGATTTATATATTGACTTTTTTTTAAAACATGGACACAAGCAAATTCCAAGTGCTCCAGTAGTACCAGAAAATGATCCGTCTGTATTATTTAATACCGCAGGAATGCAACCTTTAATTCCTTATTTGATGGGACAAAAGCATCCATATGGAACAAGGCTATGTGACTATCAAAAATGTATTCGTACTAATGATTTAGATGAAGTAGGAGATACAACACATCATACATTTTTTGAAATGCTAGGGAATTGGAGTTTGGGAGATTATTTTAAAGAAGAAAGTATTACCTGGAGTTTTGAATTTTTAACATCTGTTTTAAAAATTCCAGTAGAAAAACTAGGAGTTACTGTTTTCAGTGGAAATGATTCTATTCCATTTGATAAAGAGTCTTATGAAAAGTGGTTAAGTTTAGGAATAAAAAAAGAAAGAATCGCGATTTTAGAAGATAATTTTTGGATTGCTGGAGAAAGTGGTCCTTGCGGAGGAGATACAGAAATCTTTTATTTCCGTAGTGATGAAGAAGTTCCACAAGAATTTGATCCCGAAGATGATCGTTGGGTAGAAATTTGGAACAATGTATTTATGGAATATTTTAAAGAACAAAATGGAGCTGTAAAAGAACTACCAAATAAAAATGTTGATACAGGAATGGGTCTAGAAAGAATAACTTCTGTATTAGAAGGTGTAAATGATAATTATGTATCTTCTATTTGGAAAGATGTTATAAATCTTATAGAAGAAATTTCAAAACTTCCATATAAAGGAAATGAACAAAGTATGCGTATTATTGCAGATCACTTAAGAACTGCAGTATTTATAAGTGCAGACCCAGCAGGAATCAAACCAAGTAATACAGATCAAGGTTATATTTTAAGAAGACTAATAAGAAGAGCAATTCGTCATGCAAAAAAATTAAACATTGATATCTTTAGTAATTGGGAAGAACAAATCGCTAAATTGCTAATTGAAAAATATAAAAAATATTATAAAGAATTAGAAGAAAATGAAAAAGTAGTATTAGAAGTTTTAAAAACAGAAAAAGAAAAATTTAATAAAACTTTAGAAAAAGGATTAAAAGAATTTAAAAGAGTTTCTGATAAAGATATTGATGCTACAACAGCATTTCATTTATATGATACCTATGGTTTTCCGATTGAATTAACAAAAGAATTAGCAAATGAATTAAAAATCAACGTGGATGAAAAAGGATTTCAAGAAAAATTTATCCAACATCAAGAATTATCAAGAACAGCATCGAAAGGAAAATTTAAAGGTGGATTATCTGGAAATAGTGAAATAGAAACAAAATATCATACAGCAACTCATTTATTAAATGCTGCATTAAAACAAGTATTAGGAAATGATGTTCATCAAAAAGGAAGTAACATCACAGAAGAAAGAATGCGTTTTGATTTTTCTTGTGACCATAAATTAACAGAAGAAGAGAAAATAAAAACAGAAAATTTAGTAAATGAGTGGATTACAAAAGGTTTAGAAGTTACAAAAGTAGAAATGAAAAAAGAAGATGCCATCAAATCAGGAGCAGAATGCATGTTTATAGAAAAATATCCTGATATAGTAACTGTTTATAAAATTGGAGAAATATCAAAAGAGTTATGTGGAGGTCCACACGTGAAAAACACGAAAGAAATAGGACATTTTAAAATAAAAAAAGAAGAGGCATCCTCTGCAGGTGTAAGAAGAATAAAAGCAATTATTGAATAAAACTAACAAAATGAGTTAGTTTTTTTTATGAAAAGAAAAAAATATGATATAATTAAAAAAGAATAGGTGAGAATATGAAAGAGAGTAATCTAAGTTTTAAAAATATATTTAAAAGAGAAACAAAACTAGCAAGTTATGTAATCATCTGTACAACAATAGTAGTAATGAGTGTATCCTATGCCATGTTCTTTCAAGTAAATGAAA
This sequence comes from uncultured Mycoplasmatota bacterium, assembly GCA_947649355.1. Taxonomy (GTDB): domain Bacteria; phylum Bacillota_I; class Bacilli_A; order RF39; family UBA660; genus Ventrenecus. The sequence goes on from CANSRG010000060.1 coordinate 6,765, forward strand.
ATAGCAAGAATCAAGAAGTAACAGCAGGAGATTTAAAGTTTACATATACAAAAGGAGAAGAAATATCTTCAAATGGAAAAGAGATATGTTTTACACCAATGAGTTATGAAGAATCAACATTATATATAGGAGAATGTGGATATCAATTTAGTGTAAGAAATACAGGAAGTCTAAAAGGGAACTACACATTTAAATTAAAAGCGAATGAAGACCATACAATGGAAAGTAGTAAACTAAAAGTAGTATTAAGAAAACAAATAGGAGAAAAATTAGAAGTAATAGAAAGTTATCCAAAAAAGATAAGTGAACTAACAGAAGAAATATTAACAACAGAAGAAATAGAAGCCAATAAAAATATTGTTTATAGTGTACAAATTTATGTAGATGAAAATGAATTTATAGATGGAGATGAAACAAAGAAAGTATCTTATCAAATAGAAGGAAGTGGATTAGTACATGAAGATAATCCATTAGAAATAGATGAAAGTATAGCAACAAATTATCTAAAGAAAATAGCCAAAACAAGTGAAGAATTAGTACTAGATGACACAACAGATAATAATTTAAGATACATAGGTTCGAATCCAAACAACTATGTATCTTTTAACAATGAATTGTGGCGAATAATAGGTGTAATGAACAACATGAAAACAAATGAAAGTGATTTAGGGGAATCAAGAATAAAAATTATTAGAACAGAGCCTATAGGAAATTATAGTTGGGATAGTTCAAATATAAATGACTGGACATCATCTGATGCAATGAAATTATTAAATGAGAATTATGAAAATGAAAATATAGGTGGAAGTTTATATTGGAATGCTACTTCAGGAAATTGTTATGTTAATAAAGAAAATGCAACATCCTCATGTGATTTTACTTCTACAGGTTTAAAAGATGAAACAAGTAAAAATATGATAGCAAACACATTATGGAATATTGGTGGAACATACGAATATAATACATTACAAACAAATCATTTTTATAATTATGAAAGAGGAAGTATTGCATACAATGACCAAGCAACTACATGGAATGGTAAAGTTGGCCTGTTATATCCAAGCGATTATGGATATGCAACAAATGGAGGAAATACTACAGATAGAAATACTTGTCTACAAAAAGAGCTTTTTAAATGGAATGATTCTAATGTAAGTGATTGCAAACTTAACAATTGGCTACTTAATTCATCCATAAGTCAATGGACAATTACTCCACGTGCTTCATATAGTTATCTTGCTTTTGGAGTATATAATACAGGAATTATTGGGGATAGTAGCATTTATTTTGCCTTTGGAATTAGACCAACGCTTTACTTAAAATCCAACGTAAAAATAGTAAAGGGTAATGGAAGTATAGAAACTCCATTTGAACTTGCAACATAAAAAATATCAATTTTTTGTAAAAATTGTTTATCAATCAAAAATGAATCGTAAATTAACTTGACCTCATATCAATTCCTTTGTATACTAATTATAGAGTAGAGGGATATTTATGAGACTAAGATATAAAATTGGATTAGTAATTGTAACAGGATTATTAGTAGCT
>CANSRG010000061.1 GCA_947649355.1 uncultured Mycoplasmatota bacterium
ACATAATTTATTTTATGAAGGCTAGTACCGACGACTATCAGTTTGTTGGTTATTTTTTTGTTTTATAGCTATATACTTATTGTTTTTATTTATAGTATAATTATTACTAGGTGGTATTTATGAAAACAAAAACTTACTTAACAATAAATGAACTAATAAGCTATATGAAAAGTAAGGGTATATTCGTTAATGATGAAGAAAAAACAAAAGAAATACTAAGACAACATAATTATTATGTAATAATGGGTTATAAAGATTTATTTATGAAAGATAACCACTACAAAAACAATGTGTCTTTTGATAATATATATAGCCTTTATAAGTTCGATCGAGAATTAAAGTTGTTAATCTTAAATACGTTGTTAGATATTGAAAGCATAGTAAAAAATGCAATAGTAAATCAATTTTGTAGTATGTATGGTTTTAAAGAAGAAAACTATTTGAACGAAAAAAATTATAATACGACACATACATATCTAAACAAAACAATAGATATTTTTCAAAGACAAATAGAAGAAAAAAAGGATAGTAACGCAGTAGATTATTATAAAAACACTTATGGTTTTATTCCTTTTTGGGTTATTAGTAAAATATTAAGCTTTGGGTTAATTAAAGACTTATATTTCATTATGAAAAAAACAGATGAAATAAAAATAAGGAATAATATATGTAATCTTAATGATACTAAATTAAAACATTTATATGTACAATTACAGTTAATAGTGGCTAAAAGAAATAAAATAGCCCATGACGAGATATTTTTTAACGATATACACAAAAGAATTATACTAGCAAAGACAGAAGAACATAAAAAGTTTGAATTAAGTGGAAATAGTGGGTTAAATGATACGTTAGGACTACTTATTTGTATTAAAAACATTTTACCTAAAAATGATTTTAACAAGTTAATAGAGAATCTAACTTGCTTGATCGAGAATTATATCAATAACAATAGTATAATAACCAAAGAAGAATTACTAAACGAAATGCACTTACCATTAAACTATGAGATTTTAAAATGGTAGTAAAAGCCCATTCGGTTCTGATAATATTGATAGGCAGAACCGTTTTTTTCCACTAACTAGTCTATAAAATAATAGATTTTCCTAATTTTATTTTTTGTAAATCTTATACTAGTCTAGTAAAAAAAGTTTATAATATGTTGTTTTTCTAATGTTTAAAAGTATTTTCTTTTTTCAATAGTTTAATTAGAGAATTCTATTTTTTATAAATTTGTAGATTTCTTCTTTTTTTAGATAAAATAAAGATTGCATGTTTTCTTTTTCTCTTGTACAATTGTTTTAAGGTGGTTTTCATGAAGAGGTTAGTAACACTTTCTAAAGATTTAAATATTAAAGTAAATAGCTCTATTACTGAATTTTTAACACCTGATTTTGTTTATTTAGAAGTGGATAAAGAAGATACTTTTTATATGAAACAAAAAAAAGTGAAAAAAAATGATTTGTTATTTTTTCATCAAGGGAAAAATGTTTATAGTCCTATAAGTGGTAAAATTGAACATATTATAAAACAACAAGATTATTTTGGAAATGAAAAAACTTATTTGAAAATAAAAAATAATTTTCAAGAAGAAGATTCTTATGAAGGTAGTTTAAATACTACTATGATACTTACTACTGATATAAGTTTACAAATTAAGAAATCTAAACTTGATTTTTCACGTTTTTTAAATAAAAATTCTTTAATTTTAAATGGTCTTTTTGATGAACCTTATTTAGCTACAATTCCTTTTTTACATAAATATCATGCTCAAGAGCTTTTGATGATGCTTGATGCTTTTGCAACATCTTTTTCTATTTCTAATGTTATTTTATATGTAAAGGAAGTAGATCGTGAAAGTATTGAATCTTTTTTGCAATTTTTAAATACTTATCCATCTATAAAACTTGAAATTTTACCAGATTTTTATCCTCTTGCTCATCCTGTATTTTTTCCTAAATATTTAAAACTTACACCAGATGATGAAGTGATAACTTCATTAGAATTATTTCAATATTATTATGAAATAGTGAAAGCTAGAAAACAAGATTTTGTTTATGTTACTTTAACAGGTGATGCGATTACAAATCCACAAGTTTTAAAAGTGAAAATTGGAACTAAATTAGAAGATGTGATATCTATTTTATCTTTTGAAACTGAAAATTATGATGTATATGTAAATGGACTTTTAAATGGAGTAAAATCTAGTATTTCAAGCATCATTTTTTCTACTTCTATTCTAGGAATCTATTTTATGAAAAGAAAAGAAGTTTTAGTAAGTCCATGTGTTCATTGCGGTAAGTGTAGTTTTGTCTGTCCTCTTCGATGTAATCCTTATCAATCTGTTTTATCTTCTGGTAAAATAAGAGATGATGGATGTATTTCTTGTGGACTTTGTACGTTTATTTGTCCTAGTAATATAGCTATAAAAGAATATTTGAAAGGTGATGTATATGAGAAATAGTCCTATACATTTTGATGGCCAAACAAAAAAATATGAGACTATTGGTTTTCTTTTATTTCTTTGTTTGTTTCTTTATGGGTGGTATAAAAATGGCTTATCTTATTATTTTTTAGGAAAGTTAAGTTTTGTAGAGAGTTGTACTCCTTTATTGTTTCTTTGCATTTCTTTTTGCTTAAGTATTTTGCTTTCCTTTTTTACAAAGACAAAGATTTCTTTAAGAACATTTATACTTGGAATTTTAGTAAGTATTTTAGTACCTCCTAATTTTCCTATTTGGCTGTTTCTTCTTGTATCATTTTTCTATTTTTTGTTCTATTTTCTTTTACAAAAAAAGTTTTATACGATTTTATTTCTTCCGATTTATAGAATTTTTGTTTTTTTTCTTTCTTCTTTTTTCTCTATAGGACTTGAAAATATTATTGAACAAAATAATTCTTATTTTTATGGAACGATTGATATTTTTTTTGGTAAAGGGTTAGGGGATATTGGAACTACGCATATATTTTTAATTTTTCTAAGTTATTTTATCTTCCAAAATTATTTTTATTATAAAAAAGAACTTCCGATTTATGCAATCGCGACTTATTTTGTTTCTTTTTTTCTAGTTTATTTTTTTAATCCTAATCAGTTTATGATTCGTGATGTTTTAAATTCTTCTTTTTTCTTTGCTACTGTGTTTTTACTTCCATTAAATCCTGTTAGTCCAGTACTGAAAAAAGAAAAATTTTTCTTTGGTTGTGGAGTAGGACTCTTTAGTTTTCTTTTTATACATATTTTTTCTATTTATGAAGGAGTTTATTTTGTTCTTTTTCTCTTTCAAATTATATGGAATATTTCTTTATGGATGCAAAAAAGAGGTTTCTTTAAACGGTTTAATTGTTGAATTATTTTGTGTAAACTTTGTGTAAAGTTTTAAAGAAAATGTCGATTTTTTGATATTTTTTTTTTGTAAAAAAAAGGAAATTGGGCTTATATCGGTAATATATATTATTAAGGAGGAAAATTTATGCCAAAAATCTCAGAAGAAAAATTAGAAGAGATTCGACAGGCTGCAGATATTGTTAGTATTATCGGTGAATATGTTCCTCTTACGCAAAAAGGGAAAAATTATTTAGGAGTTTGTCCTTTTCATCAAGATCATTCTCCAAGTATGAGTGTTTCTCGTGAAAAACAAATGTTTAAATGTTTTGCTTGTGGAGTTGGGGGAAACGTATTTAAATTTGTAAGTGATATTGAAAGTGTAGGGTATTTAGAGGCCGTTTCTATCGTGGCTCAAAAATTAGGACTTAATTTTTCTTATTCTTCTTCTTCCCCACGTTCTACAAAAAATGATCATCTTTATGAAATTATGAATTTTGCGATGTTATTTTATGAAAACAATTTAGATTCTATCAAAGGAACTTTAGCAAGAGAGTATTTGAAAAATAGAGGACTTAATGAAAAGATGCTACAAACATTTAATATTGGACTATCTTTTTTAGATAATGGAATGTATGAGTTTTTGAAAAAAAAAGGAAAGCAAGAGAGAGATTTACTTACGCTTGGACTCGTAAATCAAAATGGATTAGAATGTCGTGATGTTTTTCAAAATCGTATTTTATTTCCTATTCATGATCCAGAAGGAAGAGTCGTTGGTTTTACAGGAAGAATTTTTGAAAGTGATCGTGGTCCAAAGTATTTAAATAGTAGAGAAACTGTGATATTTAAAAAAGGGAATGTACTTTTTAATTATCATCGAGCAAGAGACGCTATACGTCTTCAAAAAAAAGTAATTCTTGTTGAAGGAAATATGGATGCGATTAGAATGTATTCTTCTGGTATAGAAAATACAATTGCACTAATGGGTACAAGTATTACGAAAGAACAAGTTACATTATTACAAAAACTTCGTGTTCCTGTACTTTTAATGTTTGATAATGATGATGCGGGTGCTTTTGCTACTTATCATAATGGAGAAATATTAGAAAATGCAGGTATTTTAGTAGAAGTAGTTCGTCTTTCTCATGAAAAAGATCCTGATGAATATATCCTTCATCATGGAATCCAAGCGATGAAAGATAATATTTCTCATGCGATTTCTTTTTTAGAATTTAAATTAAATTATTTAAAAGAAAATAAAAACTTAGAAGATTCTAGTGAACTTGCAAATTATGTAAAAGATGTTTTAAAAACTTTAGAGGGAAAAGATGCTATTACTGTTGATGTTACTCTAAATAAATTAGTTCAAGAATATCATCTATCTTTAGATGTTTTAAAAAGTGAATTAAAAGAAGTTACTCCTAAAATAGTAGAAGTTGTAAATACGCCTAAACCTTCAAGTAAAAAAAGTCGATATGATATTAGTGCTTGTCAATTACTCTATGCAATGATGAATGATAAAAAATATATTTTGTTGTATCAAAAAAAACTTGGTTTTTTTAAAGAAGAGACATATCGAGGTATTGCAAATGAAATTGTTTATTTTTATGAAAAAAGAAAAGATATAAAAATAGCAGATTTTCTTATTTATGCAGAGATGTCTCCTTTAAAAGAAGAAATTTATGAAATTATTTCTAGTATAAAAGAAGACGATTTAGAAGATACTAAAGTAGAAGATTATATTTTTAATATTCTTGAAATTACGTGGAATGAACGAATTAAAGAATTGAAAAAAGAATTAAAAGTTATTAGTGATGTTTTGAGAAAAGAAAAAATTAGTGAAGAAATTATTGAATTAAAAAATAAAGTAGAAGAAATTAGAAAAGAAAGAAGTGTTAAAAATGACTAAATTTGAAATGAAAAAAAATGAAGTATTAGAAAAAGGAAAACGAGAAGGGTATTTACTTATATCTGAAATTTCAGAAATTGCAAAAGAATGTCATGCTACAAAAGAAGATGTTTTGGAATTTCAAAAAGAATTACAAAAAGAGAAAATTGAATTATTAGAAAAAGAACCTGTTAAGAAAACGGTATCTACAAAAGTAAAAGAAATTAAAACATTTGATTCTCGTAAGGAAGAACTAATTAAGTCTGGAAAAGATAAAGGATATGTTACGTTTGAAGAACTTGCCTCTTCATTAAAAGGACTTGATGTAGATAATGATTCTTTAGATGATTTATATAATTGTTTGATGGAAAATAATATTACTATTATTGGTGAGGATGAAGCGAATTCTTCAGGTCAAAAATCAGATATTCCTATTATTTTAGATGATGCTGAGATTACAAAAGATATCAATATCAATGATCCTGTAAGAATGTATTTAAAAGAAATTGGACGTATTTCTCTTTTAAGTGCAGAAGAGGAAATGGATTTATCTGTGAAAGTAGCAAATGGTGATGAATTTGCTAAAAATAAATTAGCAGAATCTAACTTACGTTTAGTTGTTTCTATCGCGAAACGTTATGTAGGTCGTGGGCTTTTATTCTTAGATCTTATTCAAGAAGGAAATATTGGTCTTATGAAAGCGGTAGATAAATTTGATTATGATAAAGGTTATAAATTTTCTACTTATGCTACTTGGTGGATTCGTCAAGCTATTACAAGAGCTTTAGCAGATCAAGCAAGAACTATACGTGTTCCTGTTCATATGGTAGAAACAATCAATAAAATGGCACGTATTCAAAGACAACTTACTTTAGAGTTAAATAGAGAACCAAGTGAAGAAGAAATCGCTAAAAAAATGGGAATTACTGTAGAAAAAGTTCGTGATGTTATTAAAATTAGTCAAGATCCTGTATCTTTAGAGACGCCAATTGGAGAAGAAGATGATTCTCATTTAGGAGATTTTGTAAAAGATATCAATACTATGACTCCTGAAGAATATGCTACAAATGAAATTTTAAAAGAAGAAATCAAGTCTGTTTTGGAAACTTTACAAGAAAGAGAACAAGAAGTACTAGAACTTCGTTTTGGTCTTATTGATGGAACGAGTCATACTCTAGAGGAAGTTGGAAAACGTTTTAATGTTACAAGAGAACGTATTAGACAAATAGAAGCAAAAGCATTACGTAAATTAAGACATCCATCTCGTGCTAAAAAATTAAGGGATTTTTTAACTGACTAATGATGAGTGAAAGATTATTAGCTATCGCGTCATTTTTAAATCCTTTTGATTCTTTTATAGATATTGGGTGTGATCATGCCTATCTTTCTATTTTTATGGCTAAGAAGGGTTGTAAACATATTCTAGCAACAGATATTCATGAAAATGCTTTAGAGGTTGCTTGTAAAAATATAAAAAGAGAACGTTTAGAAAAAGTTATAGAAACAAAATTGGCTGATGGACTACATTCTATTGATACTTCTTCTTATAATACACTAGTTATTGCTGGAATGGGAACGAATACAATAGAACATATATTAAGTCTAAAAGAAAAATTACAATCTATTCAAAAAATTATTTTGCAATCTAATAAAGAAGTTCCAAGACTTAGAAAATTTATGATGAATCTTGGTTATACTTTAGTAGAAGAAAAAGTGATAAAAGAGAAAAATCATTATTACATCATATTACATTATCAAAAAGGAAAACAATCTTTAAGGGAAGAAGAATTAGAATTAGGTTTTTATAAAAAAGAAAATATAGAGTATTATCTATATTTACAAAATTATTACAAAAAAATTCTTTTGGAAGTCAAAAAAGAGTCTTTGGAAGAAAAGGAATTATTAAGAAAAGTTACTTTATTAAATTTGTATTTACAGAAAAAAGACGGGATTTGAAGAAGGACTTATAGGAAGTTCTTTTTTTTGTGGAGTTGTTGAAATTGTTTTTTGAGAATTTATTGTTGTTTTAGAACTTGTAGTAGTAGTTTTTTTTGATTCTTTTGGTGTAGCCATTATTTCTTTTGCTACAGTAAATGCGCTTTTTGCATTTTGTATCATCGGTTTTGCTTGCATATAAAGAGGAATTATTTGATTGGCTACATTTAATGTTTTACTTATTCCGCCAATTACTTTTGGTAGAGTCAAACCCGCTTTTGGTACTCCTGGAAACATGGACATACATCCTTTCTATTATAGTTTATGCAAAGAAGAAACTTTTTTGCTTCTTTTTTAGTTTTGTTTTTCTAAAAAATTATTTAAGGTAATTGTATAGAAACAACAACAAGTTCACTTTGTTTTAAAAGTAGCCTGCAGTCTTTGAATACTAAAAAACAGCAGATGTCAAGAAAATGTAAATTGACTTAGGGGGGGGGTATGATGGTACAATAATAAAGAAAATAAAAGAAGAAAAAATACAACAAAAGGATAGTAAATGGTTTATTCTTGTGTTACACTAGTATTATAGAAAAAAATAAGAACATACTAGGAAAAGGAAGTTGGTTTAATATGAGAAAGAAAAAAGCATTATTAGTAGTAGGAATACTGATTGGAGTGTTTTCTGTAGTAGGCCTCTCTTATGCAGCATGGGTAACAATCTTAACACAAACAGGTGAAAATATTGTAAGTTTAAGTTGTTTTAATGTAACATTTACAGAT
>CANSRG010000062.1 GCA_947649355.1 uncultured Mycoplasmatota bacterium
ATAAGATAATTGTAACATCATACCCCCCCCCCTAAGTCAATTTACGTTTTCTTGACGTTTGTTTTTTTTACATTATTTTTCTTTTTAAAAATGAAAAAAATAAGTTATACTATTATTGGTGATTCTATGGAAACTTTAAAAATATTTGTCAATCTTTCTAATTTAGAAGAAATTCATCATCCTTTTCATAATAATACTTTAAATCCAACTCTTGGAAATTTTTTGTATGATGCTTGTATAGGAAAAGAAAGACGAAAGAAAATTGATATTCATATTTCTTCCTCTGATGCTTTTAGTTTAGAAGAAAAAAAATTTATAAGAGATTTAATTCATAGTCATTTTCTTGAAGAATCAAAAGAAATTCAATTAAAAAAACAGATTTCTTTTCGCTTTTATCTGTTTTTATGTTTTATGGGACTGTTCTTTTTATTACTTTCTTTTCTTTCTATTTCTCCATTTTTTGATGAAATTTTTCTTATTTTAGGTTGGATTGCTATTTGGGAGTTTGTAGAAAATTTACTCTTTTCTCAAAAAGAAGATAGTATATGTCAAATTCGTTTTAAACGTCTTTCTCAGGCGCGAGTTTATTTTGATCAAGAAGAGAATCCATTACTTTAATATTATAAGCACTTGGCCCTTTTATACACTCACCTTCTTTATTAAATCTAGATGCATGACATGGACAATCCCATGTTTTTTCTATTTCATTAAAAATTAGTGTACATCCAACATGAGGACAGGCTGTATAGACAATATATTCTTTGTCATCTTCTTTTAATTTTGCGATAGTTTTTCCATTATGAATTGAAAATGTTAAATTTTTTGGATACCATGATTTTTCTTTTTTTAATTTATTTTCTGTAAAACTTTTTATATTAGAAAGAACATTTAATCCATATTGTTTCATTTTACCTAAATTCATAGAACGATATGGCGCAAATACTTTTTGATATTTGTTGGCTTTTTTTTCTAATAAATCTTTTATAATAACACCTGCAATTTGACTTGTTGCCATACCCCAAGTATTATATCCTGTAGCAAGTAATAGATTTTCATCAATAAAACCTATAAATGGTAAATGATCAGAAGTCATAATATCTTCATTAGACCAAAGATATTCTATCTTTTCATTTTTTGTAAGTTTTTCAAAATTTTCTTTTTCATTTAATTTATTACATATATTATGAGACCCTGATAAAGTTATTTCATAATCTTTATAAAATCTTTTTGATAATATATTTGGATAAGTTGTAATACTTGTTTCCTTTTTAGAATTTTTTGTTTTTTTTGCCATTACATAAGATTTTTCAATATAAGTTCTTACAGGGAGAAAAAATGGTAGTAACATGAAAGGATAATGACAAGCAAGAATCACTTGTTTAGCTTTTATTTTTATCTCATCATTTACTTTACAACAATATCCATCTTTTGTTTTTTCTAATTTTGTTATAATGGTATTTTCATAAACGTCTATTTTCTTTTCTTTCACTATTTGTTTTAATCCTTCTAAATATTTTAATGGATGAAAGGTATAGGAATCTTTAATTGACAAAGTATTTCCTTCTTTTTTTACATCTCTATTTTGTTCTTTTAAAAACAGATATTCTTCTTCTATATTTTTTTTGTCTTTTTCACTTCCTATTAAAAACGAAGTTACTTCTTCTAATTCACAATCAATATTGTGCTTTTTTACTCTTTCCTTGACAAGATTTATTCCTTCTATTTGGGATTCTAAATAAATTTTAGCGCTTTCTTCTCCTACTTCTTTTTTTATTTTTGAATATACGATACCTTGTAAATAATTCAGTTTGGCAGTAGATTTTGAAGTTACTCCTTCTCCTATTTTGTTACGTTCCACTAGACAAACTGTTTTTTTGGTATTTAATAATTCATATAGTATGGAAAATCCTGATAATCCTCCTCCTATAATTAAAATATCTACTATTTTATCTTCTTGTAATTTTGGAAATTCTAGTTTTTCTTTTTCTTTTAACCATATGCTATTTTGATTCATTTTTGTTTCACCAATTATAGTATGGTTTTTCTTTTTTTAATTAGTCTAAAAAAAGAATTATTTTTTCTTTTTCCTTTGTTCTTCTACTATACTTTTTATTTCTAGTATCTCTTCTTGTTTTAATTTTTTTTCTAAAGAATTTTTTATTTTTTCATAGTGAGCTATTTTAATTGCTACTAATTTTAATTGATTTAATTCTTCTATGGCTAATTTATTTGCAAAAATTCGTTCTTCATTTGTTCTTTTTGATGTATTTTCTTCTTTTCCTTTTAGAAATAAAAGTTGATTTTTAGTATCTTCTTCGTAAAATCTTATCATGGCAACTATAGGACCTTTAAAAAAAACAGTTTTTTCATTTAATAAACCACGATGATATATAATTAGTTCATTTATTAAATGGATTGTTTCTTCATGTTCTTTTAAAAAAAGTAATGCTTCTTCATACAGTTTTAGTTTATTTGGTTTTTTCCATTGCCACATAATTTCACCATTTCTTTTAGACTATCTTGTTTTTCCTGCTTTCATGTCCATTTGTAAATCCATTGGAATTGTCCCACGAATAGCTTCAATTTCTTGTAATATTACCATTTTTTCCATATCACTTTGAGATTCTTGATACGCAATTACTAATTCTTGCAATGATGGTTTCATCTGACTCTTTTCTTCTTTATATCCAAAATTTAATCCCATTTGCTCTCTTGTTGCTTTTTCTTTTGTTAATGCTTCTCTTAAAGTTTTATAATAATTTTTCATAAATATTTCTCCTTTTCTTATCTCTCTTTTAAGTAAGCTACAATTTGATCAAATTTCATAGCATGACTAGCTTTTAATAAAATTGTATCTCCTTCTTTGATTTCATTTTTTAGTTTTTCTTGTAATTCTTCTATTTTTTTAAAATGTTCTATTTTTGTTTTTTCTATACCATTTTTTTCTGCTTCTTTTTGTATCCATACTGTGTTTTCTCCAAGCAAGAAAATAAAATCACATTTTTTTAAACTATCTAAGGCTCCTATTTTTCGGTGAATTTCTTCACTAAATTTTTCCATTTCTAAAATATCCCCTAAAACTGCTATTTTTCTTTTACTAGGATAATTTACTAAAGTTTTTAATGCACTTTCTGTTGCTTCAAAGTTTGCATTGTAGGTATCATTTATTAAAGTAATATTTTCTTTTAAATGTATGATTTCCATTCTATTTTTAGAAATATTTACTTCTTTTAATCCATTTTTTATTTCATCCATCGTAAGTCCTAGAGTAATACCAGTCGCGATGGCAAGAAGACTATTATTTACAAATACTTCTCCTAAAAAAGGAATCGTAAGATTTGTTGTTTCATTTTGATAAGTTAAGTCATAATTTGTTTTTTCTTGCTCTACTTTTAAATTTTTCCCAATCAATTCACTTTCATTTTTCATTCCACAGCGAATCACATGATAATTTTTAAATTCTACTTTTGATAATAAATCGTTGTCGTTACCAATAATTATGGTACTATTTTCTTTCATTCCATCTAACATTTCTAATTTAGCTTTTAATATATTTTCACGTGAACCTAATACTCCTATGTGAGCTGTACCAATATTTGTGAATACTGCGATAGTAGGTTTTGCTATTTTTGATAATGCTCTTATTTGACCAAAATCATTCATGCCCATTTCTAAAACTAAAACATCTTCGTCTTTCCATTTTAATATCGTAAGAGGAAGTCCTAATTGACCGTTTAAATTTCCTTCTGTTTTTAATACTTTGTATTTTTCTTTTAAGACAGATGCAATCATATCTTTTGTAGATGTTTTTCCAGCACTTCCTGTAATCGCGATTATAGGGACATCTAATTTACTTCTTACGTAAGATGCTAAGTCTTGAAGTGCTTTTATAGAATTTTCTACAAGAATAATTGGAAAGTTTTCCTCCTCATTTAAAGCATCTTTAAATTCTTCTACAATACACGCGATTGCTCCTTTTTCTTTGGCTTCCTTCCAATAGAGATTTCCATTAAAATTTTCTCCTTTTATTCCAACATAACAATCATTTTTTTCTATTGTTCTTGTGTCTTTTGAAAAACTTTCAATTTCTAATTGGTCATTTCCGCATATTAAAGAGCCATTACATATTTCTAAAATTTTTGCTACAGATAACTTCATAAGAACACCTCTTTCCTTTTATTTTATGTGATTTCTTTTATTATATCAATATATTTTTTTAAAAATTATTGGATTTTTCCTATTTTTCTAATATAATAGAAGTTATAGGAAGTGATTCTTGTGAATTTTGAAATTATTGTACATTCTTTAGCAAATCAATTTATGGAGCTTTATCGAGAACATATTTTTAAAGATGAGTATGACCCTTTACTTACGAATGGTTATTGTCTTTACTTTGCCTCATTATTAAAAACATTGTTTCCAGAAGGAGTCATTTATTCTACTTCAGAATATCATTTTATTTTTTATTACCAAGAAAATTATTATGATGGAAATGGGAAAATTTTTCAGATAGGAGATTATTTATCTTTAGATACTTTTCTTCCTATTGCTAATCTTCGCGAAGTAAAAGATGTGGAAGAAGAGCTTTTTTATACAGAACTATTTGATGTAGATTATAAGAAAAAAGAAACTGTTTGGAATGTTATAGGACCATTATTAGTTTTATATGGAAGACAATTGCAAGAATCTTTTGGTGAAGAAAAAAGGACTTTATCTTAATTAAAATCCTTTTTTTCTATATATTTTAACACTTCTTCTTTATCATCAAAATGTATTTTTTCGTGGCCTATTATTTGATAATTTTCATGACCTTTTCCTAAAATTAGGACAATGTCATGTTTTTTTGCTAAGTCTAATCCTTTGTGGATTGCTTTTTTTCGGTCGATTTCTATTTCAAAATTTTTGCTTTGTAAATCTTTTGTGATATCGTTTAATATTTTTTCTTTGTCTTCTGTTCTTGGATTATCACTTGTAAAAATAACATAATCACTTAAATCTGTCGCGATTTTTCCCATTATTGGTCTTTTTAAAGGGTCTCTATCTCCTCCACAACCAATGATAGTTATTATCCTTCCTTGTTTATTTTCTAAAAATGCTTGGATAATTTTTTCTACTGCATCAGGAGTATGAGCATAGTCAATCACAGCATAACTATCAAAAACCTTTATTTGTTCACATCTTCCTTTAGGAGGATAAATGTTTTTGGTTGCCACTTCAATATCATTGATAGAAAATCCTAGTTGATGAACTATTGCAAGGCAAAAAAGATAATTATAGACATTAAATTTGCTTTTTAAATTTGTTTCTATATTAAATGTTTGATTTTGATTTTGAAAAGTAATTGTAGTTTTATCTAATGTATCTATATAATGTAAGATTTTATAATCTTCTCCTTGAAATCCTATTGTTTTATTTGGTTTTATTTGAAAATCTTTTCCATGTTCATCATCGATATTTATTAAAATATGACCATTTGTCTTTAAATAATCTAAAATTTGTAACTTTGCTTGTAAATAGCTTTCCATAGTTTTATGAAAATCTAAATGATCTTCTGTCAAATTTGTAAATGCCTCGATTGCAAATTCTAATCCTTCAATTCTTTTTTCACTTAAGGCATGTGAAGATACTTCCATTACAATATGCGTACAACCTTTTTCTTTTGCTTCTAATATTAAAGAATAGATTTCTAACATTTCTGGTGTGGTGTTTGGAAGTTCTCTTTTTGTTCCTTCCATATAAAAACCTATTGTTCCTATATATGCTACTTTTACTTTTAATTCTTTTAGTAATTGATAGGTTAAAAAGCAAGTTGTCGTTTTCCCATTTGTTCCTGTTACCCCTATTAAAGTTAATTCATTTATTTGTTCTTGATAATTTTGTAATAGAGTTTCTTTTAACCATTCTTTTGTATTTTTTACTACTATGGTTTCTACTTCATAATTTCCGTGCTCACAAATAACTTTACTTGCACCATTTAAAATTGCTTTTTCTATAAAATCATGTCCATCGACAGTTAGTCCTTTTATCGCGACAAAAGTATCTCCTTTTACTACTTTTCTTGAATCCGTTTTAATATTTATCATAATCACTACTCCTAATACTATTTTATCAATATTTAGAAAAAAGTAAAACAAAAGATTTTAAATTTATCTTATCAATTTAGAAAAGATGCTATAAACATTTATAAAACGTTTATCCTACTCTTTACAAACCCGTAGTAGTTTTTAGGAAAACAGACAAAACATTAAAGAGTAATCCCACTCCATGATTCATGCGTTGGTTTATTTGCAGGACAATTTGAAAACATGTTTCTTATATTTGCATTATTCGCATAAATAAAATTTTCTCCATAATTTATTGTGGTTAAACTGCTACACCAAGAAAACATAGAACCAAAGCCATCATTTAGGTTATTTCCTTTCACTTTTCTTGTATCAAAACTATTTAAGTCAAGACTTGTTAAACTGCTACAGCTAGCAAACATACTATCCATATCCGTTACATTACTTGTATTAAAATTACTTACATTTAAAGTTGTTAAACTGCTACAGCTAGCAAACATACTACCCATATTCGTTACATTACTTGTGTCAAAATTACTCAAATCTAGTGTTGTTAACTTGTTACAGTAATAAAACATACTATCCATATCCGTTACATTACTTGTATTAAAACTACTTACATCTAATGTGGTTAAACCGATACAGTAATAAAACATTAAAGTCATATTAGTTACTTTCTCAGTATTAAAATTACTTACATTTAAAGTTACTAACCTGCTACAAGCAGCAAACATATAACTCATATTGGTTACATTACTTACATTAAAATTACTCAAATCTAGTGTCGTTAATCTTCTGCAACTTTGAAACATATAACTCATATCAGTCGTATTACTTGTGTTAAAATTACTTACATCTAATGTGGTTAAACTTCCACAGTTAGAAAACATATAACTCATATTGGTTACTTTCTCGGTACTAAAATTACTCACATCTAAGTCTGTTAAACTTTTACACCAATTAAACATAAATCTCATGTTAGATACATTACTTGTATCTATATATCTCATACCTTCAATAGTTTCTAATTTTTGAAAATTATAAAATAAATTTTCTCCACTACTTAAATATAACTTTTCATTACTTTGTAAATAGGCTGTATATGTGGTTTCCTCTTCTTCATTTACTTTAGGATTTTCTACGACATAACTCATTACACTTTTATCTTGTTTACTTGATTCATCAAAGTTTGCAATTGCTCCTTCTTTTGGCTTTAATTCATTTTCTATAATCACTTTAGTTATTTGTCCTTTGTATTGCCACATTCCTTTTGAATCAGTACTACTAATAGTTCTTAGTATTCCATTTGAAGCCTCTTCAAAATATAAAGTACATTTAGTTCTTCCGTTGGTTTCTCGTTTATAATTAGAGTAATTTATGATGGCAGTCCAATTCTCATCATCAAAAGAAATCGTAACTCCATTAGTACAACTTGATTTACTTGATAGGGTGTAACCACTATCCTTATTTGGCATTTCAGTTGTTACTACATCATCTATGTAATAAGCAA
>CANSRG010000063.1 GCA_947649355.1 uncultured Mycoplasmatota bacterium
GATACTTAGCAAGTACAACTGGTAATATAAGTGGAATCTATGATATGAGTGGTGGAGCTTGGGAAATGGTTATGGGATTCATGACAAATCAAAATGGGAATTTAGTAAGTGGAAAAAACGATAAAGAAAATTCAGGGTTTATTGGAGAGTTTACGTATCCAAATGATGGAAACGATTCTTCTAAGACGAGTTTAACAGTAGAAGATGGTGGGGTTTATTTTCCTAATTCAAAATATTATGATGTTTATACCTATTCTAATTCGGCTACTAATTATCAAATAGGAAAATTAGGAGACGCAACAAAAGAAATGGGCCCTTTTGGAGACTTAAGTTTTGATAGTATTACTGGTACTTTGTCTGGTTCAGGAAGTAAATTAAGACGTGCTACTTCTTCATGGTATGGTGATTTTGGAATAACGCTTTATACAAAAACTACATGGATTTTAAGAGGCTCTTATCATACAGATGGCTTGGGGTCAGGAATATTTTCTTTTAGTGCTTATAATGGTCATAGTGCAGCAACGCCAAGTTTTCGAGTTGTTTTAATGCCAGAATAAAAGAGGTGAAAAAATGAAATTAGAAAGATTTAGAGAAAAGAATCATAAGAAAACAGGAATTATTGTATTTACAATAACTTGTATATTACTAATAGGAGGAGTATTTTTGTATACTTCCTTTGCCTCATTTCAAGTTAATGAAAACTTTAATGTTATAAGTGGAAATGTAAAAGATATAGGAGATATTACTTTTACTTATTATATAGATGATACAATTTCTCTTACAGCACCAGAGAAAAATAGTGGAAAACTTTTTGATAATAAGAAAAGTAGTTGTACTAATGGAGCAAGTATAAGATGGAATTATGAAGAATGGGGACCAGTAGTAAGTAATATAGGAAGTAATAAAACCAAATGTAGTGTTTCTTTTGAGAGTGCATATAGTGAATCCATTCTTAATGGAGCATATCCAGTTTTAAAAGATGAATTAGAACCAGTAGTAATAGAAGATGATGGAACCGTAAAAAGAGCAGATATAAATAGTGAATGGTATAGTTATGAAAAAAAGAGATGGGCGAATGCCATCATAAAAAGAAGTAGTTATGATACTTTATCTATAAACAATCAAGTACATGGAGCAACAAAAGAGGATGGTTATGTTTCATTAGATGGAGTAGATGATTATATAGATTTAGGTTATGCTAATTATGATTTTGGTAATCAAATTACATTTGGAGTTACATTCCGTATGAAAAAATTTAAAAATATTAACCGAATTCTTGGTAATTGGGAGAATGGTGGCTTTGGGCTTTTGGTGTTAGTGGATGGTACTTTACGTATTGAGGTTTTTGAAAATAGTTATGAAGCTCTTGATTTTCCAAATGCTATTCTGGAAAATGAAGTTTATACAGTTATGGGTACTTATGATGGTGCTACTTTTAAAATGTTTTTAAATGGAGAACTAGTTATTTCTAAAAATCTTACTATTACAATAAAGGCTTCTACTGTGCCAATTACACTAGGAATGAATCCTAATCCGTTTGGTAAGCATGATGGGTACTCTAATGCAGATATTTTTGATGCTGTGGTATTTCATCGTTCCTTAAGCGATGAGGAAATTAAAGCAAATTGTACGAATGGAATTATTCTAAAAAACAAAGAGGGATTATTAAGTTATAGTGATTTTTCCAATAGAAGATATGTTTCAAATGAATATATATTAGAAGATAATATAGAGAGTTATTTTGTATGGATACCAAGGTATAGATATCAAATATTTAATGATGGAAATTATACTACATTGACGGCACCAGTAACGAATAATACTGTGCCTAATGTTGCCAAAAGAATTGAACTTCAATTTGAAACTTTAGATAAAGTAGTTAGTAGTGGAATATCTGTTGGTTCTTGGCTTACTCATCCAGCATTTGTTTCATTTGATGTAAATGGAATGTGGGTAGGAAAGTTTGAGACAGGAAATAAAGGTGTAGAGAGTAATGTAAGAAATGGAGATCAAGTAGAGATAAAACCAAATGTAGAAAGTTGGAGAAATATTCAAGTATCAAAAGCATTTTATACAAGTTATGATTATAAAAGAAATTTAGAGAGTCACATGATCAAGAATACAGAATGGGGAGCAGTAGCTTATTTACAACATAGTAAATATGGAAGTGAAACAAGTGTAAGACATAACAATCATGAAAATTTTATTACTGGGTATGCTTCTAAAACAATACCTACTTGTGGAAATACAGGAGCCAATTTAGAATGTAATAGATATTGTAATGATGGAAGTTGTAATGAACCATATAATACTGCTATTGGATACTTAGCAAGTACAACTGGAAACATTAGTGGAATCTATGACTTGAGTGGTGGAGCTTTAGAATCCGTAATGGGAGTTATGGAAGATGAATCTGGTAATTTGATTACTGGAAAAAATTCGTCTGTAAATTCTGGTTTTCTTGGAGTTCTTTCGGATGATCATTCTTATTTTACAGATGGAGTGGCATTTCCAGAACCAAAGTATTATGATAGATATTCTTATGGTATATCGCAATATGATTATCAACGTGGTATTTTAGGTGATGCTACAAAGGAATTAGGACCTTTTGCTAATATTTACATCAATGGTTGGTATAATAACTTTGCTGTTTTTGTGGATAATAATTATAGTTGGTTTAACCGTGGGGGAAGTAAAGCAGATGGCTATAATGCAGGATTATTTGCTTTTAATAAACATTATTATTATGGTGCTGCGAATAATGCAAGGTCTTTTCGGATAGTTTTAAGCCCTTAGAATTGTTTTTCAATTCTTTTTTTTATTTTTTCATGATACAATATTTTTGGTGGTAACATGTCCATAGAATTAAATGGAAAAGAAATAGAAGTAGAAGTTTCTAAAAAAGATAACAAAAATTTATATATGCGATTTCTTACTTCTTCAAAATTATCGGTTTCTTGTAACTTTTGGTGTAGTGATTTAGAAATAAAAAGAATACTTACTAAAAATAAAAAATCTTTAGAGCGAATGCAATTACAAAAAGAAAAAGAAGAAATGCGTGATATTTTCTTTCAATATCTTGGCAAATCTTATACGCGTATTTTTGATGGTGTAACAAAAAATGTTATTTTTCAAGATGATAATGTAATAGCTAAAGATGAATTAACCTTAGAAAAATTTTATAAAAAAGAATGTTTGCGTATTTTTATGGATGAAGTAAATCGTATTGTTCCTTATTTTTCTAATATTCCTTCTTTTTCTTTAAAAATACGATTTATGAAAACTAGATGGGGTGTTAATAATTTATCTAATAAAACAATTACTTTAAATAGTGAACTATTAAAAAAAGAAATAGATTTACTTGATTATGTAATTATTCATGAATTGTGTCATTTTTATGAAGCAAATCATAGTAGTCGTTTTTGGGAACATGTTTCTAAGTATTATCCAAAATATAAAGAAGCAAGAAGGAGGTTACGTGAATGAAAATTTTGTCAATGCAAAATGATAGAGTAAAAAAATGGTGTCAATTAAAAGAAAAGAAGTATCGTGATGAGAGAAATTTATTTTTAATTGAAGGAGAACATTTACTTTTTGAAGCTTTAAAAAATGGAATTGTAAAAGAAATTATAACAACTGAGGATGTTATTTATGATAATCTTTTACCTCATTATTATGTTACGAAAGAAATTATGAAAAAAATAAGTGATCAAGTGACTATTTCTTCTGTGATAGCTGTTTGTGAAAAATTAAAGAAATCAGAAATTGTTGGACCTGTTATCGTTTTAGATGGGTTACAAGATCCTGGAAATCTTGGTACTATTATTCGAAGTGCTGCTGCTTTTTCGATTCCAAATATTATTTTATCTTCTACATCAGTAGACCTTTATAATCCTAAAGTAATTCGCAGTACAGAGGGAATGTTATTTTTTGTAAATATTGTTCGTGAAAATTTAGAACATATTTTACCAATTTTAAAACAACGTGGTTATACTATATATGGAACAGATGTTTTAAAGGGCGAAGATACTGCTCATCTTTCTTTTTCATCTCATAGTGCATTTTTGATTGGAAATGAAGGAAAGGGGTTAAGTGAAGTGGCAAGAAATTATTGTGATAATTTTTTATATATTCCAATGAATTCCTGTTGTGAGTCTTTAAATGCTTCTGTGAGTGCTAGTATAATTATGTATGAATTTAGTAAAAAGAGTGATTCTTATGAATAAGATTTTTGTTGGATATACTACCATGACACATGGTTTAAAAGGGGAACTTAAGTTTTATACGGATGTTTCTTTTAAAGATAGATTTTTAAAAAAAGATTTTCCTATTTTTATTCATTTTTATCCTCATAAAATTACTAGTGTGCGTCCTCATAAAAATCATTATTTAATTACGATTGATTCTTTGTTTGATATCAACTTAGTAGAGAATTTTCGTAATAAAGATGTGTATATTCTAGAAAGTGATTTGCAATTACTAGAAAATGAAGTTGTTTTAGAATTATTAGTTGATTTTTTTGTTTATGAAAAAGAAGAATGTCTTGGAAAAGTAAATAATATTTTGTATAATAAAGGCGGTGTTTTATTAGAAATTCAAGGAAAATCAAAATTTTTACTTCCTTATCAACCATATTTTATTGTTGAAATATTTAAAAAAGAGAAAAAAATTATGGTTCAAAATGTGAAAGGATATCTTATATGAAAATTGATATTTTAACTTTATTTCCTAAAATGTTTGATGGTTTTTTATCAGAATCAATTTTAAAAAGAGCTATTGATAAAAAAATCGTTCAAATAAGAGTTATTGATTTTCGAGCATTTTCTAAATTACCACATAATCAAGTAGACGATACTCCTTATGGGGGAGGAGCTGGCATGGTACTTCGACCTGAGCCTTTAGTAGAAGCTATAGAGTTTCTTAGGACACCAAAATCTAAAGTCATATTACTTTGTCCACAAGGAAAACCCTTTAAAGAAGAAAAAGCCATTTCTTTATCAAAGGAAGAACATTTAATATTTGTCTGTGGGCACTACGAAGGATATGACGAGCGAATCCGTTCGTTTGTGTCAGAAGAAATATCAATAGGGGATTATGTTTTGACAGGTGGAGAACTTCCAGCAATGGTAATTACGGATGCAGTTGTTCGTTTACTTAAAGGGGTAATTAAAGAAGAAAGTCATGAAATGGACTCTTTTACTCATGGATTACTTGATTATCCTACTTATACAAAACCAAGAGAATTTAGGGGAATGAAGGTTCCTGATATTTTGTTATCAGGGGATCATAAAAAGATTTTTTTATGGAGACAAGAAGAAGCTTTAAAAAATACCGAAAAAAGAAGAAGTGATTTATATGACAAGTTATAGATTAGAAAAAGAAATTCAAGAAAAGAAAATTATTAAGAAAAAAATCTCTAAAACAGGATTACATATGAAACCAAAATTAAAAGAACGTAAAGATTTTGTTTTAGTAAAAGAAATTATAATTGTGAATCCTACTTTACAAGAAAAAGTTTTAAAAATGCAGTTTAATTTAGCTTTTCGTAGACTTCTAAAACTTGTTATTGAAGTAGTGGAAGATGAAACCGCGACTAGTGGTGATGTAGGTGTAGCGTTAAGTGAAGTAGAAAGAATGAAAAATGTTTTAAAAGATAAATATAAAAAAAATGTTTCTTCTAAAGAGTATTTTTCTATGTGGCGAAAGGCAGAATATTTAGAACAAGAATTAGAGAAAAAAGCAATTGTAATTAAGCAGGTTGAAAAAATGTATTTAAAAAACATGATGACTAATTTTATAGAACCAGAAGAAGAAAGGGGTCGTGGTCGATGAAGGTTTTTGATTTTGATAATACGATATATAATGGGGAAAGTTTTTTTGATTTTGGAATTTTTATTATCCAGAAAAAAAAGTCTTTTCTTTTTTATTTACCAATAGGAATCAAAATGCTCTTTTTTTATAAATTTTGTAAATATGATATTGATACTTATACAAAAGATTTAGAACGATATATGAAACCATTTTTAAAGCATAAAGAATTGTTTTTAAGTTTAGTTCCAGAATTTTGGGAAAAAAATGCGCATAAACTTTATCCACATATGTTAGAGAAAATAAAAAAAGATGATGTTATTGTAACAGCCAGTCCATCTTTTTTAATAAAGGGAATAGAGGATGTTTTAAATACTAAAAATGTTTTAGCGACAGAAGTGAATTTACAAAAAGGAACTTTAGAATATCTTAATTTTCAAACAAATAAAGTTAAGATTTTTCAAAAAAAATATTCTCATAAAACTATTGATGAATTTTATACTGATTCTTATAATGATGAACCTTTTATGAAGATTTCCAAAAATGTTTTTTTAGTCAAAAAAGGAGTTTGTAAAAAAATTAAGTAAGAGTATATTACCATATTTTATGGTATTTTTTTTGTTTAAAGATAACATTCTAAAATTTTTCCTTGACTTTTAGGGGGGGGGGTTATGGTAGAATAGAAATAGAGAATAGAAAGTGTCAATGTACAACCAATTGATAGTAATAAATATTATTTTATGTTAAACTAGTATTATAGAAGAAAGTTTTATACATACTAGTATTAAATTCTCTAAAGAAAGTAGGAAGTTTGATGAAAAAGAAAAAAATATTATTAGTAGTGGGAATACTAATAGGAGTATTAAGTGTAGTTGGAGTCTCTTATGCAATATGGCAACTAACGCTTAAGCAAACAGGAACAAATGTAGTTTCAACAGGATGCTTTAATATCACATTTGAAGGAGAAAATGACATTCATTTAGATAATGCTTATCCAATGAGTACCAATGAACTAGAAGATTTTTTAAAGACTGCAACCCCTTATCATTTTACCATCACAAATACATGTGAATCCTCAGCAAATGCAGTTATAAATTTAGAAACTCTTGGGGTGGAAGGAAAGAAATTACCTGATGAAGTTCTTACGATAGAATTATTTAATGGAAAGTATTCTAATTTATACGATGCATTTAAGGCATTTGAGGCAGAAGTAAATAATGGAAGTTTGAATACAGTAGAAGCAATGGCATTATTAAAAGAATATTTATACGTATATAACTTAAATGGAAATACAGTAGATAATATATTAACAGATCAAGAATTAAATAATGAGAATAAGGTGATTCCAGAAGCAATAGATGCATATAAATTATATCAATTTATTTTAGGACCTAAAGAAAGTAGAGAATTTAACTTACTCTTATTTATGAATCCAGAAACACCAGCAATAGAAGAAATGATGAATGCTAATTGGAAAAGTAAAATAACAGTAACTAGTAGTTATATGTCTAA
>CANSRG010000064.1 GCA_947649355.1 uncultured Mycoplasmatota bacterium
ACTCTACTTTGAAACATCCAACCGTTAAACTATTTTCTCCTGTTTGAACATGTGTTACTTGCCAGATTGCATAAGAGACTCCCACTACACAAAATATTCCTATGAGTATTCCTACTATTAACAATCCTTTTTTCTTTTTCATATAAATCAACTTCCTTTTCTCTAGTATGTTCCTATTCTTTTCTATGATACTAGTGTAACATAAGATAATTTTATTTACTATTATTATATTGTATAAAAATTTTCTTATTTTCTACTTTTATTCTATCATACCCCCCCCCCCTAAAAAGCAACAAAAAAACGAACCTTTAAAAAGTTCGATTTTTTTCTATTATTGAACTGAATCTTTTAATTTAGCTCCAGCTTTAAATGATACAACATTTTTAGCAGGAATTTTCATTGTTTCTCCAGTAGCAGGATTTCTTCCTTCTCTAGCTTCACGAGTCTTAACTGAGAATTTTCCGAATCCAACGAAAGTAACATCTCCATTATCTTTAAGACCTTTTTCAATTCCTTTTAATGCAGCATCTAATGCACGTCCAGCTTCTGCTTTGCTCATGTTTGCTTCTTCAGCCATGAAATCGATTAACATTTGTTTTGTCATAATAAATTGACCTCCCTTTCAAAAATACATAAGGAGTTTATCCTTACACATTAAAATTATCAAATATTCTTATGAAATGCAAGAAAAAAAGCACTTTTTTGTACTTTTTTCGTTTTAAATGACAAATGCTATTAAGTTACTTGACCCTTTGTTTACAATTTTTGTCACTGTTTGACTTAATTTATAACGCGTATTTTCAGGCATGATTGATAGTTTTGCTTGAATTCCTTCTTTTACAATCACGTCTAGACTTCTTCCAAATATTTCACTTTTCCAAATACTTGTTGGGTCTGTTTGATAATCTTTCATTAAGTAATTTATTAGTTCTTTACTTTGTAGTTCTGACCCTATTATTGGTTCAAAAGTACTTTCTACATCTACTCTCATCATGTGTATACTACTAGCAACTGCTTTTAATTTTACTCCATAACGATTTCCTTGTTTAATAATTTCTGGAGTAGATAGTTTCATATCTTTTAGAGTTGGAAATACAATTCCATATCCTGTTGTTTTAGCAGATTTTAGTGCATCTTTTAAACAGTCTAATTCTTCTTTTCCTTCTGCATAAGTTGTAAATACTTTTAAAAGTCCTGCTTTTGATGTTGCAGCATCTCCAACTAAACTTTTTAATACACTTTGATATAGGGTTTCTTCACTTTCTAAACGAATTTTGACAATTCCATTTGAAGTGTCTAATTTACTTATGTATGCTTTACTTATTATTTCAGAATCTTTAAAATGTGCGATAATATCTTCTACATCTCTTACTTTTTGTACATTTGTTACACTTTCTCTTATTTTTTCTAAATAATGTTTTTTTATTTCATGCGTATTTGATAATACATGTACCCATTCTGGCATTTCTACTTCTATATCTAATACAGGAAACTCAAATAATGCTTGTTTTAATATTTCTAATATTTCTTTTTCTTCCATTTCTTCCACGTTAATCGGAAGAACTGGCACATTATAAGTAGCTTCTAAGTTTTCTTTTATTCCTCTTGTTTCTGTTGAATTTGGTTTACTACTATTTAATACAATAATAAAAGGTTTTCCTATACTTAATAATTCCCCAATTACTTTTTCTTCGGCTTCTAAATAATCATTTCTTTTTAATTCTCCAAAAGAACCATCGGTAGTAACTACGATTCCGATTGTTGAATGATCTTTTATTACTTTTTCTGTTCCTATTTCTGCTGCTTCTACAAAAGGAACAGAATCTTGAAACCATGGAGTTTTAATCATTCTTGGGTTTCCTTCTTGATCTTCATAACCTATTGCATTAGGAATTACAAAGCCAACACAATCTACAAGTTTGATGTCTGCCTCAAAATCTTCCACTTTTAATTTTGCTCCACTAGATGGAACAAACTTTGGTTCTGTAGTCATGATTGTTTTTCCTTGAGCACTTTGAGGAATTTCATCTAAGCAACGTTTTTTTTCGTATTCATCTGTTATATTTGGCACGACTAAATTTTCAATAAAACGTTTTATAAAAGTACTTTTTCCTGTACGTACAGCTCCTACAATACCAAGATAAATTTCGCCATTGCCACGATGTGCGATTGATTCTAATAATTCTTTCTTATCCATTCACTTATCACCTAAGAAACTATATGTTCTTGTTTCTTTCTTTATTCTAATTTTTCTTAAAAAGATTGGTTTTTCTTAGAAACCTCTTATTTTCTATCATTTATCCCCACCTGCTATCGAAAAAAATCTATTATTCTGCGAAAATAAGTTATAGGTGATGGAAATGAATTTTAAAAGATTAAGAGAATTGCGTAATCTAGAAGGTGTTACTCAACAAGCTGTAGCAGATATTTTACAAGTTCAACGTGCAACCTATGCTGGTTGGGAAACAGGAAAAGATATTATGCCTTTAAGACAACTTAATAAAATTGCCAATAATTATAAAATTAGTTTAGATTATATTACCGAACTTTCTAATGATAATAAAAAAATGAAATCTAAAATTGGTGATGTAATTGACATCCATTTAGTTTCAGAAAATTTAAAGAAATGTCGTAAAGAAAAACAACTTACTCAAAAAGATGTTGCCGATGCTCTTCAAACTACTCAATCCAACATTCATAAATATGAAACGGGAAAATGCTTGATTACCACAGTATATGCAATTGAATTTGCAAAACATTTCTCTTGTTCTTTAGATGAAATTTTAGGAAGAAAATAAAAAACTTTTATTTCATTGGTTTGGCAAATTACCTACTTTAAAAAGAGAAAAAGAGGAATACTAGGTTTACTCCTAAAATTTCTCTTTTTTTATACTTATTAAATAATTTAAAAGGTTATACACTTAAAGTAAAGATTTTTTCTTTACTTTTTTAAAACATTTTTTCTACTCCTTTTGGTACTTTATCTTCCACGATTGTTTTAATAATTTTATCTTCTCTTTCTTTGCTTACTTCTTTTCCTGTCATTTTACTTAATGTCGTTATTACTTCTCTTAATGTTTTTTCATCTTTCATATTTCCATTTTGTAATTTTTCTGCTAATGACAAGATAGTATTTTTATCTACCTTTGTCTTTTTTTCTACTTTTTTAAAAAAATTATCTTTAAATTCCATAGAAATACCTCCTAGAAATATTTTATGTTACTTTTTTATTTTGTTTCATCATAAAATAAATCGTCTGGTTTTAAACGGAAAATCCTTGCAATTTTTAATGCCATTTCATAATAAAGTCTTTTTTCTCGGTGTTCAATTTGCCAATAATAAGATTTACAAATGCCTAATTGCTCTGCCATAAATTGATGAGTATATCCATATTTTTGTCTTAATTCTATTAGTTTTTTATACATTTTACCACTTTCTTTCTAACGTTTTTTATCATATCTTATGTGACTTAAAATGTCAATTTTCACTAGTGATGACTAGGTATACATTAGCCCACCTTTTCCATACACTTATAAAGTGAGGTCGATAGTTATGGACATTAAAGAAATTATAGGTATCAATTTAAAATATATTCGTTACCAAAGTGGATTGTCTCAAGAAAAATTTTATGAACGATATGGCCTTAGTGCAAAATACCTTTCCTCTGTTGAACGAGGAGAAAAAGATATAGGAGTCGAATTTCTTCAAGCTCTTTCTCGAGCATTTCATGTTTCTATACAAGAGTTAGTAACTTTTGATGAAAGAAAAATTATTTTACAAAAACGAATTGATGAAAAAAAGAAGGATAGTGTAATATAAACATCATTCTTCTTTTTTATTTTTGAATTTTAAAATAATTGGTGTTCCAGTTAAATCAAAATTTTCTCTTAATTTATTTTCTAGATATCGTTCATAGCTAAAATGTATAAGTCCCTTGTCATTTACGGAAAACACAAATTTAGGAGGTTTCGTATCTTCTTGTTTTACGAAATATATTTTTAATCTTCTTCCTTTATAAGAAGGTGGTTCGTGTAAAGCCACAGCTTCTTCTATTACAGAATTTAAAAGTGAGGTTTTAATTTCTTTTTGATGATTTTCATAAGCTGATATGATTTCTGGCATTAAATGTTGCACTCTTTTTTTTGTTTTTGCTGATAAAAATACTACTTTTGCAAATGTTGCGAATTGGAATTCATATTTTATTAGTTCTTGCCATTTTTTTATTTCTTTATTTGGGTCTGTCACAGTATCCCATTTATTCACACACAAAATTAAAGCTTTTCCTTTTTCTAAAGCCATTCCTGCAATATGTTTATCATGCTCAATAATGCCTTCTTCGGCATCTATTACTAAAACACATACGTCACTTCTTTCAATAGCTTTTAAACTTCTTATTAAACTGTATTTTTCAATATTTTCATATATTCTTCCACGTTTTCTCATACCTGCCGTGTCTATCATTACATATTCTTGATTGTGATAGGAAAATATTGTATCTGTTGCGTCTCTTGTAGTTCCTGCGACATCACTAACTATTGCTCTTTCTTCATTTAATATGGCATTTACAAGACTACTTTTTCCAACATTTGGTCTTCCAATAAGACAAAATTTACAATGTGTATCGTCCTCTTTTTCAGGAACTCCTAATTTTTCGATAATTAAATTTAATAAATCATTTATTCCTATTTTATGAGATGCTGATACAGGCAATACTTTTTCAAATCCCAGTTCATAAAAACGATAAACTTCTTCTTTTCGATGTTCATTATCAATTTTATTTACTACAACAATGATTTCTTTTCCACTTTTTAATAACATATCCCGAATAAAATAATCACTTTGGTTTAATTCTGTTTTTCCATCCACCACAAATAAAACGAGATCTGCAGCATCCATTGCAAATGTTGCTTGGGCTAAAATATCTTCTTTAAAATTATCTTTTCCTAATTCTAATCCCCCAGTATCTACTAAATCAAAACTTTTTTCTTTATAATTAACAGTCCCATAAATACGATCTCTTGTAATTCCTGGCATATCCATAATAATAGAGCGGTCTTCCCCAATCATTCGATTAAATAAACTAGATTTTCCAGTATTTGGTCTTCCAATTAAACACACTGTCTTCATAAAAGCCACCTCTTTTCTTCTGCTATTTTAACAAAAAAAAAACTTAAGGGCAAGGTGTTGTTGGTCTTTTAATGCATACTCTTTCGTTTTTTGCGTTTAATTCACTTTCTCCTGCCGCACAAATACGTAAATTTGATTGACATTCTTTTATTAACTCTAAATCTTCTGTAAAAGATGGAGAGGAAGTTTCAATGTAAAATGCATATGCTCTTTTATTTTTTTTGTAAATACCAATTTCATAATCGTCCATTGAATTATTGGTTACAGGATTTAACATAAAAGGTGCCGTCTCATTTTCTTTTTTGATAATTCCTTGCTCTATCAAATCTTTTATTTTAACTTTTTTATAACAAATTGGTTCTCCATTTGTTGGATTTGTTACTTTTAATTGACTCATATGAGAATCTCCCCAACGTTCTGCATCTGATAAAATCATATCTATTTTGTCACAAAACATATCTTTTTTTATATTATGGGCAATAGAGATTGCACTTGGTACTGCTATGGTTGCCAAAAGAGCTAAAATAACTATAACTGCTAATAATTCTACTAATGTAAATCCTTTTTTCATATATTCACCTATTCTCTTTTTATGATATCACGAAATATATTGATTGGGAATTTTTTTTTAATTATTTTACTTTTTTATACAAAAAAAACGATGTTACTCGTTTTAAAAAGATTCTACATTGATTTCAATTTGTTTTTTTTCATGTAAATAGTTATAAGCATTTACTAAAGTTCTTATCGCACTAATGTTTTTTCCATCTTTGCCAATTACGCTACCTAAAACTTTTTCAGGAACAGCAATATCTATAATCACTTTTTCTTCTTCGCCTAGATAACTACTTACTTTTACTAAATCTTCTTCACAAATACTTTTTACTAGAAATTCAGTATATTCTATGATATTCATATTATTTTCCTGCTTTTTTAGTTTCTGCAAATTTTTTCATGATTCCTTGTTTACTAAGAATATTTCTTACTGTATCAGTTGGTATTGCACCATTTTTTAACCAATAAAGTGCTTTTTCTTCTGAAACAGTCACTTTGTCGCTACCTTTTATAGGATCATAAGTTCCTACTACTTCTAAGAATCTTCCGTCTCTTGGACTTCTTGAATCTGCTGCAACAATGCGATAAAAAGGTTTTGCTTTAGAACCCATTCTTTTTAATCTTAATTTAACTGCCATATGTTTCCCTCCTTTGTTTGACTTTATTAGTTTATCAAAGAAAATATGAAGTGTCAACACATTTTTGTTGACACTTTTATAAAGTTACATTATTCCAAGATTCATGCGTTGGTTTATTTGCAGGACAGGCATTAAACATACTACTTACTTTTGCATCATTTGAATGAATGAAATTCTCACCATATATGATTTTGGTTAACTTTCCACAACGAATAAACATAAAAGACATATCAGTAACGTTCGTAGTATTAAAATTACTCACATCTAATGAAGTTAAACTGATACAATCTTGAAACATAGCAGCCATCTCGAGTACTTTTTCCGTATTAAAACTAC
>CANSRG010000065.1 GCA_947649355.1 uncultured Mycoplasmatota bacterium
AATGCTGTAAGGATAAAATGTTACTTTTTTCATCAAAAATATATGGGTTTTCGTAACCCTTTAAATAAAAATCAAATTTTGTATCATTGTATATAACAACTTTATCAACTAATTCCTTACAAATGTTTTTACTAAACTTTTTCAAATTCAATATGTTATCTACCGTTTTTCTAACACTACTTAATATTTCTTCAATATTATCTCTAATTTTGATTTTCTGCTCTTGTGCTTTTAGTTCTTTTTCTAATTTTATCATTTTGTTTTCTATCTCTTTGTTCTTTAGTCTATAAGTTTCTTCATCAATTATTTCTTTTATACACAAATCTAGTAGTTTGTTTTTTTCTTTACAAAGTTGTTCTTTTTCCTTTAAAATTATATCACTTAATTCAGTTTCTTTTTCACATTTATTTATTGCTTTTTTAACATATTCTTCTACTTCTCTTTTGATTTCATTTTTATTAGTTAATATTTCTTTTAAAGCCTTTGTGAAGCATTCTTTTAGAAGTTCATTATTTACTCTATCATTATTGCATCCTATTTCTTGGTCATTTTCTATATGTTTCTTTCCATATTTAGTAGCAGTATAACATCTCCATGTTTTTCTTATTGTTCCATCTTTTCTTTTTCTATTTTCGCCACCAACATAAGATGCACCACAGCAAGCACAAACTAATTTGCCAGAGAAAGTATGCTTATTTGTGTATTTACTTTTTTCGTGTTTATACATTTCACTTCTTCTTTTTAATTCTTTTTGTGTTGCCATAAATGTTTCCCTGTCAATTATAGCCTCATGATGATTTTCTTTATAAATAAATTCTACTTCGCCTTGATTATATTTTTTAGTATGCTCTAAAAAGTCAGTAGTATATGTAATCCTTTGTTTTAAATCTCCTATGTACTTCACATTTTGTAAAATATCTAAAATCGTTGATTCTCTCCAGTCTGTTGACTTCTCTTTACTTCTAGTTCTCTTGATTTCAACTCCTCTTTCTTTTAGTTCTTTTGCAATAGTATAAGCACCTTTACCTTCATGAAGATACATATTAAATATTTCTCTTACTATTGCTGCTTCTTTTTCGTTAATTACTAATTTGGTCTTTTTACCAGTTATAGGATCTCTGACAAAATCGTAGCCATATACTATATTTCCAAAAGCAACTCCTTTTTTCATACTTTGTATTACTCCAAATTGTACCCTTTCAGAAATTCTCCTACTTTCATCTTGAGCTAATCCTGCCATTATTGTTAGTCTTAATTCTCCATCTGTATCAAATGTACTAATATTGTCTATTATGAATCTTACTTCAATTCCTATTTTTTTAAATTCTCTTGTCTTTTCTAGTGTATCTACTGTATTCCTTGCAAACCTACATACTTCTTTTGTCAGTATAATATCATATTTGTTTTTTAGCCTATCTCGATACATTCTATTAAAGTCATTTCTCTTTTTTAATGATGTTCCACTAATTCCTTCATCTGCATATATTTCAATTAGTTTCCAGTCCTTATGTTGGCTTACATATTCTTCAAAATACAACCTTTGATTTTCCAAAGAATTTTTTTGATCTTCATGGTCAGTAGATACACGACAGTATGCAACAACTCGCTTCATACTCTCTTATACCTACCTTTCACTTAATTTTTTCATTTTCTTTGCTATTTTAATTCTTTCTGTAATCTTTTTTTTATAATCTTCATTTTCCCAAAGTGCTTTCATTTTTTCACTTCGTGATTTGTTTGCTTTTCTTCTTTTTCCTTCCTTTGTAGCTGTATCAACTTCTTTTTCTATTCTATTTCTTAAATTAGTAGCTTCTTTTTCATTGACTTGATATTTTCCATCGACAAAATCATAACCATATATTTTTTCTTTAGTATTTCTATCGTTTTTTACTTTTTTCTGTACTTTTTCAAATTCTTTTTTTCCTATTATAGCTCCGTGATAAATTTTCTCTTTTTGCTTTACTTCTCATTTCATTTTCGCTTTGAATCATAAAAACAATTATTTGAATTTGTGTCCTTCCTACTGCATCTGCTGTACTAATTTTTTCGTCCAAGAAAATTACTTCTATTTGTTTTTGATTAAAAAATTTTATAAAAAAGTCTACCTTATAATTAGTTGCTTGACAAAATTGCCTTACATTTTTTATTAAAATAATATCAATATTTTCTTCTAAAGCTTCATTTAATAATTTCTCAAAACTTATACATTGTTTATTTTTTGTATAGTCTATAAATTTTTTTACTATTTTCCATTCTCCATAATCTTTAATATACTCTTGTATTTGCTTTTCAAAATCTTTTATACTCTTTTCATTATTATATAATCCATAAGTTACTACTTTTTTCATCCTTGCTTGTCCTTTCCTACTTTCTGTGCTAAAATAGTAGCAGAAAGTATTTTAATATTTTCCGAACTATCTATATTAGTTTCACGGCTATTGGATAGTTCTTTTTTATTTTTCAATATCATTATGTATTGCTGTTTTCTTTATAATTGTTGCTTTGTTATCTTTTGTTTTCCTTAAAAGTACCTCTTTTTGCTCATTTTCTGATAATTGTTCTGGATTACCTACTCTGCAATATGCAAAAACTCTCATTTCTGTTTTAGGCATCAAGCTACCCTCCTTTCAAAATCTTTGTCTATCTCTATAATTGCTAATTTCATTTCTTCTTCTGTTAGTATTCCTTGTTCATATAGGTCTTTTATAATTCCTATCTCTATACATTTTTTAGCAATTTCTCGCATACAATTCCTCCAATTTAAAAAGGAAGTTTTGTATTGCCTATAAATAGCATACTCAACTTCCTAAATCTTTTCCAAGGTACAAAATTTACCTTGCCTATATTTTTATAGATTTGACATATTATTTTCTATCTTTCACATTTTCTGCTTGTTTTTCAACTTCATCTGGAGAATATAAATCAATAAGTGTTAAGATATATTTTCCAAATTCCTCGTTTGAAATTTCCAAGTTCCCTGTATGTTTTAGATATTCTCTTGCTACCATTCCATAATATGCAATTTGATTTCTCGTAACAAATTCTGTTTTTTCTTCTATTCCCTCTCTATGTGGCACTTCTTTTTTGATTTTCTCTAAATCTATTCCTAATGAAATAATAAGAGCTTTATCTACTTTTCTCAATTCTCCAATATCTAAAGCTCCTATATAATATTTTAATCTTGATTTGTCTATTGCTTTGATTTGTTCTGTCAAAACAAGTGAATTTTGTTTTAGTCTATCTTTATACCCTTTTATATACACATGAGTTGGTATAATCGATTTTGAATTTACTTTACTTGTTATTGGTGCAATTATAACAGTTGGACTATGCTCATTTCCTATATTGTTTTGCAATATTACTACTGGTCTTACTCCTGTTTGTTCACTTCCTACATAAGTTTCGTCTAAAGCTGCATAATATAAATCTCCTCTTTTAATTTCCATTTTATTTCTATTCTCCTTTTTTTCTTTATAATTTTTCAAATATTCCATTTGTTCTTGATCTTCCATTATTTTTTCTTCTTCTGTTTTACTCATACTCGCATATAGAATCATTAAATATGTAAATATTGTGATAAGTATAAGTAGTATTAAAAATATAATTAGTAAAATATTCATTGTTTTATTTCTCCTTTTTTATTCAAAAAGGCTACCTTATAGATTAGATAGCCTTTTACAATTACTTTCTATCTTCTCCTAAAATTCATTAAACGGCAATTAGCTAAATTGCTCCACAGGACTTCCACCTACCTGCTTTCAACAGATTTGTTCTCAATGCGTGGGACGGTTTTATCTCGCTCGTGCTATGACTAAACAAGTGTATCATTATACCTACTACTTGTCCTCGCCTTATAAGTGGCTATCTTATATTTAAGTAAAGTAATTTGTGAGATTACTTTTTAACTAGCTCGAATAGTAGGAATGTATTTAATGAATTGCTATTTAATTTTCAAAGTTCATGTGGAATAAAAATTCCTCTCATTTCTCCTGTGAAAAAATGAGAGGTTTGTAGGATTAAATTTTTAAATTTTTATAAAATTTTTTAATTTTTCTAAAATTCTATCTCTTTTATCTTGAATTGTAGTGTAATGTTTGCCTACTATTGCAGCATATTCTCGCAATGTTTTATTTTCAAAAAATAATGCTTTTATTAGTTTATATTCTTCTTCAGTTAGTTGTAATAAAGCTATTCTTAATTTTTCTATTTCAATTTTTCTTTCAAAAGTAGCTTCTATATTATCTATTGGATTTGAAATTATATTTTTTAATGCTACTCCATTTTCAGATTCATGATCATAAGAAATTAAATTCATTTTTCTTGCAACTCGATCTAAATATTTTTGTCTTTGTTCTTCATACTCTATAATTTCATAATCTTTTTTTGATACTTCTAGTAAAATATCATCTAACTTAATAAATTTCTTTTTCTTATATGTACTATATTTTTTTCGTTTCTCTTTTAGTTCTTTATATGTAATTTCTTCATAAATTCCTTTTTTTAATTTTATAAAACATTTTGCATTATCTTGCATTTCTCTTTCCTCCAATCAATTCGTTTTTGTGAATTGATTGGTAGGTGGGCTACGGCAATGTTTTTCTTTTAGAGCATAAAAAAAATCAAATATACAACGCATAATTGCACATTTGATTTGAAATAGGCACAAATATCTAATATTTACATTTTTTAATGTAAATACTTGTGAAATTACTTTTACATTTTTACTTGTACCCCTCCCCATATAAAAAACTCCTTTACAGAATAGTGCCTAAACAAAATTCTTAAAGGAGTTTTGAATAATTAAAAAATAAATCAATACTATAATCAAAGTCTAAAATATGTACTTGTAATTATCTTGTGTTTTCTCTATATCTTTTGAATCGCCTCCCTTTTAAGACTTTGATTAAGTTGCTTGCATTATATAGAATTTTACTTTTCTAATGTCAAAAAAGGGGGAATATGGCGAAAAAGGGCGAAAAAAGGCTGAATTTTCTTTTACTATTTTTTCCATTTTGTATTGTGTTTACATAATTTTTATGGTATAATGTTATCGAATTTATAATATAGACATTTGTAGGAGGGTTTCCAGATGCAGAAAGTCCTTATTGCTAATCCTAATGTTGAGCAAAGAATAAGGCTTTGTCAACAGCTTGCAAATGATAAAAGGTTAGAAGTAATAGAAACAGCTGATGGAAAAACTGCTTTAGAAAAATATCTTGATATTAAACCTAATGTATTAGTTTTAGATTCTTGCCTAAAAGATATAAATTGTATTGAAATAATTGATAGATTATCTACAAATATTGCAGATAAGAAAAATAACAACATTATATTAACAGCTCAAAAAGAAGAAAATTTGAACTTGTCTAATGCTGCTAGAATATACAAGGTAATCTATGATGATGAAAATTTTAATGACTTTTATAGTACAATTAACGAAATGTATCTTTTTGGAGAATATGAAGAATTAACTAACGAGGAACTCGATTTATTATTTTTGACATTAAAAATTCCTTTAAATTCAAATGGAACTAATTACATAAGAGAAGCTATTTTTGAATGCTACTACTACCCTGACTTACAGAAAAAATTGAAAGATATTTTTACTATAATTGGACAAAGACATAACAAGCCTAATTCAGCAATACGATCAAGTTTTAGAACTGCATTAGAACGATTAAATATGTATAGATATACTATCAACTGCCCTATTATGCAATATTTTGATATTGAAGAAAACATAACCCCAAAAGATTTTTTAGAAATTGCAGTAATGTATTTACATCTACAAAAAGGAAAGAAGAAATAAGTTTTGTAAAAACCTATTCCTTCTTTTTTAGTTTATGCGTTTTCTTTCAATTCTTTATACCCTTGCATTATATTGTCTATCTCCATATTGTTTATTGGCTCTGATACAAATGTATTCAAATTTCTTCCCATTAGATTATATGCTGTTTTCATATATTCATCACTAACATTATCACTTGTAATTATATTGAATATTGGCACATTATCTTTTAAACTTTCTTTTGATTTTCTCATTATTTCCATACTGTCCATGTTGTCTAAATTCATTTTTGCAAAAACCATTTCTGGCTTTGATTCTATAATTTTATTATATGTTTCTTTTCCGTCTACTGCTGTATCTACTAATTCAACATAATCTAAACCTTTTATTTTATCTGCTATTTTATTTCTTATTTCCTCGTTATTATGGGCAATTAGAATTTTTATCTTTTTCATTCTATTCTCCTCTAATTCATACATAAATTCTACTGGATTTTGATATAGTGCATTTCCTTTTTTCACATCTACACCATGTTCCGTTTTTATTATATCTCCATTTGCTATTAGCAAAGTATATTTATCTTCCATGTCCTTTTCTTGTCTAAAGTCTGTTTCTCCTATATTTCCAAAATTTCTAAATACATTTTTAGTTTGCTCAAATTCTGCATCTGTTATTGCAAATTCGTCTTTATTTTTCTCTGCTGTTTCTCGAAGTGGCATAAATTTAAAGAACTTCCACTTGCTAATATTATAATTGTTTAAGAACTCTCCTAGCTGCTCCATTTCATTTATGTTTTTCTTGCTAACTACTGTATTTATATT
>CANSRG010000066.1 GCA_947649355.1 uncultured Mycoplasmatota bacterium
TTGTTATATGACTTTTCTCTTTCATTCTTTCACTAAATTTCCAATATGCATAAGATACTCCTAAGATACTACATAAAATGATTAGTAAGATTATTAAGATTAAGATGTTTCTCTTATTCTTAAATACCTTTTCTCTTAACATCTTTAACACCTCTTTTATTGTAAAATTATTGTAACAAATTTTTTTCTTTGGTTCAATACATAGCTATTATTCCTTATATACGTCTTTTACCTCTTCTAATGTAAATCCTTTTTGAAGAAGTCTATTTTTTACTTGATAAATTAAAGTTGTGTCTGAATATTTTCTTTTTAATTTGTTTTCTAGTTTTGCTTTTTCTTTTTTGATGATTTCTATATCTTTTGTTTGTTTCACTTTCTCTAATAATTCTGTAACCATTTCTTTTGGATAACCATTCGTTAGTAAATATATTTTTATTTTATTTTTTAGCCTATACTCACTATCAGTTTTGTTTTGAAGCATTTTCTTAGCTATTATTTTTTCTATTTTCTCATACCATATATAAGACTCAATGCTTTCTAATTTTAAATTGATTTCCTCTTCTTTTAAGCCTAATTTTTTTAAATTATCTTTTATTTTTTCAGGACCATCTTTCGTAAATTTTATTTTATCATTGATATATGCTTCTAAATACTTTTCTTCATTTAAATATTTTTCTTTTTTTAGTTTTTTTAAAATTTCTTCTTTCTTCTCTTCTTCTATATTTTCTTTCTTTAAAAATTCTATTACTTCTTTTTCTGTTCGCATTTTTTTATTTAAATATTTTAATACTTTATAATATGTGTTTAAATTTTCATTTTCTTTTTTTATTTTCTCTAATTCTTTCTCACTCAGTTGTTTTTTTAATAACAATTCTTCTTTTATTAAAATATCATCATATAAAATAATTGATTCATTTTCTAAATCTACTCGATAGGTATTTCCTTTTTGCTTTGTATATTTTATAATTTTCATGTTTTTTCCTTTCTAACAAAAAGAATACTATACATACTTTTGTTTGTCAATTTTAAAACAAAAAAAACAAGTTTTTTATGGTAGTTCAATCGATACATCACTTAATGGATATGTTACACAAGGATGAATATATTTCATTTCGATATCTTTTTTTCTTAAACTTGATATTTCTGTTTTTATTTCTCCACTTAATAGTTTACTTCTACAAAATCCACATTCTCCTACTGTGCAATGGGCTTTTGGATTGATATGATTATTTTCCATACTAGTTAGTAAAGTTTCATTTTCATAACAAGAGATAGTGTATGTTTGATTTTCTTTTTTTATTGTTAATTTATGTTCTATTCTTAAAAGATTTTCTAATTCTTCTTTATATATTTCATGACGAATATATTTATTTGGAATATCTAATTTTTTGAAAATTTCATTTAAGGATTTATACATTTCAAGGGGACCACAGACAAAAAAGCTTTTGCCATTTAAATTTTCTTTTTTTAATATTTCTTCTGTTATATTTCCATAAATATAATTTTCTATTTCTTCTTCTGTAAGTAAAAATTTTACTTTAAAATTTGAATATTTTGTTTGCAGTTCTTCTAAATTTGTTTCCCATAAAATATCTTCTTTTTTTTGATTTCCATAATATAATAAAATGGAATTTACTTTTTGATTTTCTAATAACTCATAAATCATTGGTAATATAGGTGTAATACCTGTTCCACCACATAAGAATATGACATCTTTTTCATCACGAATTTTATTATAATGAAAATTGCCTAGAGGTCCAGATATTGTAAATACATCGCCAACTTTACAATTATCATATACATGAGTTGACACTAGTCCATCTGGGACTTTTTTGATAGTAATTCGATATTCTTGTGTATTTTTAGGATTAGAGCTTATGGAATATGGTCTTTTATAGATACGATCGTTTATTTTAATTTCTAAAGTAATGTAAGAACCTGCTTCAAAATTTGGAAGTGTTTCTCCTTCTTTTCTTTTTAAATAGAATGATTTTACATTTTTTGTTTCTTCTACTATTTTTGTAACTTCTACTTCTATATTTTTAGGATGTAATGTATTTGTTAAGTTTTTAATAGAATCATGTAGTTTAGCATCTTTAGATGCCGATTTTATAATTTGTTCTCGTGCCAAGAATAAATCATCAAATTTTGCTTTTGCTTTTTTGGGATTTTTTTCTATAATAATATCTTTCATTTTTCCATACACTCCTCATATACTTTATTTGCGACTTCTTCGCCGTTTAAATAGGTATTCTCATAACCAGATGCTCTACTACCAAATCCTCCACAAAAACTAAGTCCTTTAATGAATGTTTCTTTTTCTTCCGTAAAATATCTTGAAAGAAAGTTATCATATCCTTTTTCATTAAATCCTTTTACTACTCCAAATGGATGAGAAGTATACCTATTAAAAGTTACAGGTGTAGCTATTTCTATTTCTTCAATATATTCTTTTATGGAAGTGTTTGTAGATGCTTCAAAACTCTCGATTAAAAATTCCGCAAATTCTTGTTTTTTCTCATAATAGTTAGAAGAATTTACTTCCTTTTCAAAATCTCTACCATAGAAATAACTTGTTAATGTGATTTCTGTAGTGCCTTCTCTTGATGATAC
Source organism: uncultured Mycoplasmatota bacterium (assembly GCA_947649355.1). GTDB lineage: Bacteria > Bacillota_I > Bacilli_A > RF39 > UBA660 > Ventrenecus. Next base: position 2,614 of record CANSRG010000066.1, read on the forward strand.
TTCTACTCCATTGTTACGAATCGTGGCATATAAATTGCCATTTTTTATTTGATTCATTTTTTTAAATTCTTTCTCACTTTGTAAGGAATTTAAAATAATATATTGGTATTTAGTAAGTCCGATTTCTTTTGGAGATTTGTTTAATCCTAAATATACTGTGATACATTTTGCTCCTAGGTCTCTACTATTTTGTAAGCCAAATGCTTCTTTTGGTACTTCTTCTTTTTTTATTAAATTACAATAAACAGTTATTGGACTAATATTGGCAATTACATGATTACATAAATAGCTTTTATCTTTTGTTTTTACTTTTTTTACCATTTTATTTTCTACTTCAATTTCTTCTACTTCTTTAAAATAATTTATTTTTCCGCCCATATTTAAAAATTCTTTTTCTAATACAGAAGAAATTTCATGACTTGTAAGAGTTGGAATAACAGAAGGAAATTTTATAGAGTTTTCTAAATGAAGTGCAAAAGAAACAAAATTTTCATCTTCATTTTTTTCTGGTAGAGATGTTGCTACTAATAATTCGATAGCTTTTTCAGGCATACCTATTTTCTTTAATACTTCTTTTGTTTTACATGGTGCAAGTTGGACAAAATTTGGAAATTTTAAGTATAAATCTTCCGTATTTTTTACTTGTTGTTCATTATAATAGTTAAATGCATCTCTTATTTCTTCTGCAAGTCCAAAAAAAGTTATCATAGAAACTTTACTATTTGGTACATATGCTTCCATTTGTTCAATAAAATTATCTATTCCAACAGGAAATGTATACGATTCTTTTTTTTCTTTATCAATTATATGAAAACTATGTTCTAGTTCTTTCATAGTTATTTTAGAGGAAATTCCTAATCGATCAAATAAGTGAAATATTTCTCCTTTATTTTCTTCATTTCCATAATTAGTTAATTTTGATAAACTAATATCAAATTCAAAAATTCCTCTTTTAAATGAAGAAGATACACCTCCTGCCATTTTGCTCTTTTCTAATATTAAGACTTTTTTTCCTTTTTTTTGTAAAGTGAGTGCTGATACTAAACCTGCATTTCCTGCCCCAATCACAATTACATCATATTCCATAAAAATCCCCTTTTCTATCTTCTTAAGTATAGCATAATGTCTTTTAAAATGGAATATATTCCTTTTTGTGATATACTATTTTTGAAAGGGTGTGAAAAATTTGAAAAAGTTTAGTGTTTTGGTTTGTATTTGTCTTTTTATTTTTGTTAGTGGATGTGTTTCTAGTGAAGTCAAAACTATGGTTTGTACAAAAACTGGAAAACAAAATAATCTAGAAATTGATTTACGTTATGAAGTGGAATATCAAAGTGATGTTGTAGAAAAAGTAAAATCACAAGAAAAAATTAAAAGTAGTACTCCAAGTGTTTTAGAATCTTATAAAGATAGTGTTACATCTACTTATGCACCATATAAAGACATTGAGTATTATAATACAGACCTTGTGATTGATGGAGATACTTTAACTAGTACTGTAATTATTGATTATTCTAAAATTGACACGAAAAAGTTAATAGAAATTGATTCCTCTATTGGTCAAATTTTAAAAGATGGAAAAATCTCTATCTCTGATATGCAAAGCTTATATGAATCTATTGGAGCAACATGTGAAAGATAATGGTTAATAGAGTTAGTTAGTTTAAAAACATACAAAAAAAACAATGTTATTAATTTAAGAAATATTTTAAAGATAGATTAAAAAAAATCTGTCTTTTTTGTTATAATTAAAGAGAATAACAAGGTGGTAATAGTATTGATGTATAGTAAGTACTTTGTAACAAATATAAAGGATATAATTTATAAAAAAGAAAGTAAGCAAAAATATAAAACCCAAAACAATTACTTTATTAGAGATAGAAAAATACCTTTTCATAAAGTAGTACTATATGGATTAAACAAGAAAGGACTAACAAGTAAAATGGATATAGAAGACTTTACTGATTTAATAAATTCTGTAGATATATCATCTCCAGCAGTATTAAAACAAAGATTGAAATTAGATGGAAAAATATATTTAGATATAATGCAAACAAATTTAGTAGATTTTTATAAATTTCCAGAAGATGTAAAATTATTTCATGGGTATATATTAACAGCAATAGATGGAAGTGATTTTGAAATACCTAATACAAAAAAACAAGAGAAGAGTTTAATGAATATCACGAAGAAGAAATAGTTGCAAGTGCAACTATTTCTAATATGTTTGATGTATTAAATCATTATATTATGGATACAATTATAGAAAAATGGCTTATGAACATTTTAAAACAATTAAGAAATTAGAATTAAAATATCCAATTATAAGAACTGGAGACAGAGGCTATTCTGGAATAGTTGATATATATTATTCTTTGAAAAAAGATGATAAATTTGTATATAGATTAAGAAATAAAGATTTCAAAAAATATATTGAAAAAATGAAGACAAATGATGAAATAATATCAATACCATATCAATATGAGCGCATAAGATATTATAAAGAAGAATATCCAGAATTCTATAACATTATGGAAGAAACAAAGGAAGATATTAAAGTTAGAATAGTAAAAATCAATAATAAAGATGGAGAAGAAATAATATTAGTCACTAATTTAGAAGAAGATAAATTTGATTATAATACGATGATAGAAATTTATAAATTAAGGTGGGAAATAGAGATTAGTTATCATTTGTTAAAAGAAAGTCTAAAAGTAGAAACTATAACTAGTAGTTTTAAAACAATATTTGAACAAGATATATATTCACAAATGTTAGCATTTAATACTATAAAAGCTTTTGCTAATGATGCACAAAAGAAAATAAATCAAACAAAATATAAAAATGAAATGAGAATAAATATGAATATGGCAGTAGGATTTGTTAAAAAAACACTTATATTAATAATCATTGAAGAAGATAGAAGTAAGCAAAACAAAATGTTTGAATTACTAATGAATAAAATCTCAAAATATATAGTTCCAGTCAAAGAGAATCGGCATTATCCAAGGAAAAAAGATAGGAAAAATAAATATTCTATAAATAAAAGAAAATCATTTTAAAATTAAAAACGATTTTTAATACAAATGTATTCATAAAGTTTTAATGTGGGATAAAATTTGAAATTTAATTAGGAAAGATACAAGAATTATACTTCTCGTCCCTTTTAAATCTACTATGCTTCTTAAGTTAATAACATTGCAAAAAACCTCGTTTTTTTAAAAACGGGGTTTTCTTTAAAAAGTGATTCCACTCCAAGATTCATGAGTGGGTTTATTTGCAGGACAGGCATCAAACATACTACTTACTTTTGCATCATTTGAATGAATGAAATTCTCACTATATATGATTTTTGTTAACTTTCCACAACGAATAAACATATAAGACATATCAGTAACGTTCGTAGTATTAAAATTACTCAAATCTAATGTAGTTAAACTAATACAATCTTGAAACATAGCAGCCATCTCGAGTACTTTTTCCGTATTAAAACTAC
>CANSRG010000067.1 GCA_947649355.1 uncultured Mycoplasmatota bacterium
ATCTGTAAATGTTACATTAAAACAACTTAAACTTACAATATTTTCACCTGTTTGTTTTAAGATTGTTACCCATGCGGCATAAGAAATTCCTACTAAAGAAAACACTCCAATCAGTATTCCTACTACTAATAATGCTTTTTTCTTTTTCATATATAAACCAACTTCCTTTTCCCTAGTATGTTCCTATTTTTTTCTATGATACTAGTGTAACACAAGAAGATACCATTTACTATCCTTTTGTTGTATTTTTCTTCTTTTATTCTCTTTATTATTGTACCATTATACCCCCCCCCTAAGTCAATTTACATTTTCTTGACATTCGCTATTTTTAGACACTTGAAAATTGGTTGTTCATTTAAATGAAGATTATTTTACCAGTCATTATCCAAAAATTGTCTTAAATCTGATAAGATACTTTTGTAGATTACTTTCAAGAAAAATTTAACTCATTACCTGATTGTTATATTTTTTTTCAAAACTTATGATTGGCATTTTGGACAATAATATGTGCTTCTTCCACCTACTCTTACTTTATTTATTATTGTTTTACAAACTTCACATGGTAATCCTTCTTTTTGATGAACTTTTAAGCATTGTTGAAATCTTCCTGTTACTCCTAGGCTAGATGTATAGCTTTTAATTGTTGTTCCTCCCATTTCTATAGCTTGTTCGATTACTGTTTTGGAAGATATGCAAATTTGTTCACATTCTTTTATCGTTATTTCGTTTCCTTTTTTAAGTGGATTTATTTTTGCCAAAAATAATACTTCATCGGCATAAATATTTCCTAGTCCACTAATGATTGTTTGATCTAATAAAAGCGTTTTCATTGGAATATTTTTCTTTTTTAATTTTTCAAATAGATATTCTTTCTTTAGATTTTTATCTATTGGTTCTATTCCTTGTTTTTTTATTCCTTCAAATTCATAAAGATGCTCTTTTTCTACTAATTTCATTCTCCCAAATTTTCTCGTATCATGATATCTTAAGCTTGTCTCATCTTCAAAGAAAAATACTATATGTTCATGTTTTTCTATTGGTTCAGTTGCTTTTTTTAAAAAGTATTTTCCTTCCATTCTTAAATGACTTAGTAAATAATGAGTGTCTGTTTCAAATAAAAGCCATTTTCCTATCCTTTTGATATCTATAAAGTACTTTCCTATTAAATTATTTTTTAACACACTTTCTTCTTCCATTAAAATTGGTTTATAAAAGACTTGAATATTTTTGATTCTTTTTTTTAATATTCTTAATTTTAAAGTATTTCTTACCGTTTCTACTTCCGCAATTTCTGGCATATTATCCCTCTTTTCTATATTTTATTATACAACAAAAAAAGAAAAATTTATTTTTTCCTTTTCTCATTTTCTTTGGCTTTGTTTACTAACCAAGTAAATATTTTTCTTTCTTCTTCGATTTCAGGATGAAATTGTACTCCTAATATATTTTTATTATATTCTACTGCTTCAATTACATTATCTATAGATACTGCAGACACGACTAGATTACTTGGAACACGCGCAATCACTCTGCTATGTAAACTTACTACATTTTGTTCTTTTTCCTTAAAAATATCATAAAGTATTGTATTTGGTTTTATTTTTATTTTATGTTTTGCACTTAGAATCGATTCTTTTTCTTTTGTAACTGTATGATTATGTAATGTATCATCTTCTAAAGGTATTAAATATGGGTTTTCTTTTTTGTTTAAATCATAGGTTTCTTTGTAAGATAATCCACATGTTTTTTGATCTTCTAAAACATTTAATAAAGTAGCAATTGCTTGTGAACCCATGCAAACCCCTAGAAATGGTTTATTATTATTTATTGCATCTATTAACGCGTCATTAAATTCGGGCCATATTTTGTTTCCTCCAGGCCAAATATAGGCATTACATAATTCTTTGTACATAGAAACATTTTGTTCTAATAAACCAATAGGTATCCCTCCACACTCGACAATTTTATTTGCATACATTCTAACAAAGCTTGCATTATCTTTATAGGGGTCATTGTTATCGTTTTTTAAATTATAAGTAGGTAATATTCCTATAATTGGCTTTTTCATAAAATTTCCTCTTTTCTATTTTATTTTGTATCATACCAATTTATTCCATAATCACGACTTACTTTTAAAGGAACATCTAAATCTATAGTATTTTCCATGATTTCTTTTACAATTTGCTCTACTTTTTCTTTTTCACTTTCTATGACATCAAAGATAAGTTCATCATGTACTTGTAATACCATTTTCGATTTTATATTTTGTTTTTGAAATTCTTTATCAATTTCTACCATGGCTTTTTTTATAATATCTGCACTTGTTCCTTGTATTGGGGTATTAAGAGCCATTCTCTCTCCTGCTTGTCGAACCAGAAATTCTGGACTATTTAATTCTGGTAATATTCTTCTTCTATTTAAAAGAGTTCTTGTCTCTCCAGTACTATATGCTTCTTCTACTATTTTGTCCATATATTTTTTTACACCAGGATAAAGTTCATAATATTTTTCAATAAATACTTTTGCTTCTTTTGCACTAATCTCTAAGTTTTCTCCTAATCCAAAGCCACTTATTCCATAGACAATTCCAAAAATAACTGCCTTAGCTGTACTACGCATTTTTTTGGTGATTTCACTTTCTTTCACTCCATAAATATCTGCGGCTACTTTCGTATGAATATCTAAATCATTTAAAAATGCTTCTTGTAATTCTTTAGAACCTGAAATATGAGCAAGTATCCTTAATTCAATTTGACTATAATCGACACTTAAGAAACAATCATTGCAAGGTAAAAAAGCTTTTCTTATTTTTCTTCCTTCCTCATCTCTTACAGGAATATTTTGTAAATTTGGTTCTGTTGAAGATAAGCGACCAGTTCTAGCAAAATTTTGTTTGAAAATTGTATGAATTTTACCATCTTCCATGATGCAGTTTTCCATACCTTCTAAGTAAGTAGAATAAAGTTTTGAAACATTTCTAAATTCTAATATTTTTTCAATAAGCGGATGTTTTCCTAATAATTTATGAAGAACTTTCATATCTGTTTTATAACCTTTTGTAGTTTTTTTACCACCTGGAAGACCTAGTTTAATAAATAGTATTTCTCCTAATTGTTTTGGACTTGCAATATTAAATTCTTCTCCTGCTAAACTATAAATCTCATTCGTTAAATAATCAATTTTTCTTTTTGTTTCTTCCTTCATAATCTCTAGTACATTTTTATCTACTTTTACTCCAGCACTTTCCATTTTAGCAAGAACCGGAGATAAAGGCATTTCTATTTCTCTATATAGTTCATACATTGTATCTCTTTTTAAATCAAGAATTGCACGATCTCTTTCATCAAAAATAAATTTACTTTTTAAAGCAATATCTTGTTTTAATTTTTCTGTTAATCCTTCTTTTTTCTTCCATAAATTTTCTTGAAAATCTACATTATATCCTGAAGGTACCATATAAAATGCAATGTCATCTTTACTACTATCTTTTAAAAGTGCAAAAATAGTCATAATATCATCACGAATTATTGGACAAGATATACCTTCTTTTTTTAAAGCCATGATACATTTTTTATAATCGTAAGTATATAAAATTTTGTCTTTTATTTTTTCTAATACTTCTTGTATCAATTTGGGTTTGACAAAATAACTTTTTTCTTTGGTAGATAAACCCATTCCTAAAATATTTGCGTGATTATAATTTATTCCATCTAATTCTAAATAAAGTGCGTATTCTTCTTTGTCTTCTATTTCTTCTTTTGTTTCTATCTCAATTGTTTCTACAGAAACTTCTTGTTCTTCTTTTTTTAATCCTTTTAAGAAAGAATAAAATTCTAATTCTTCATAAATATTATATAATTCTTCTGTTTCTTTTTTTTCATATTTTATATTTTCTAAATCTTCAATTTCTAATGGTACATCTTTAAATATAGTCGCGATTTCTTTACTTATAAATGCATTTTCTTTATCTAATTCAAGTTTTTCTTTTGTTTTTCCTTTTATAGAATCTATGTTTTCGTATATTCCTTCTAATGAATTATATTCTTGTAAAAGATTTAAAGCTGTTTTTTCCCCTATTCCTCTTACTCCTGGAATATTATCAGAGGCATCTCCTGCAAGTGCTTTTAAGTCAATTATTTTTATTGGGTCTATTCCATAATCTTTTTTAAAACTATCGATATCATATCTTATATAATCTTTTTGTTTTAAAAGTTTCATTTCTAATTGTGGACTAATTAGTTGGAGAAGGTCTCGGTCAGAACTAATAATAGTTCCAATGAAATCTTCATCTTCTTCTACCATTTTGGCAAATGTTCCTATAATATCATCTGCTTCATAAGGGGCAAGTTCAAAATAAGGCACTCCCATAGCTTTTAATATTTTTCTTGCGTATGGTTCTTGCTCATGTAATTCATGTGGTGTTTTTTTTCTTCCTTCTTTATAAAAAGAATATTTTTCTTTACGAAAGTTTTTTCCAATATCAAAGGCTACTGCGATATATTCTGGTTGTTCTTCATGGATAATTTTATTCATCATTCCAACAAAACCATATAAAGCATTTGTGGGAAATCCTTTAGAATTTTTCAGTAATGACCCTGAATATGCAGTAGCGTAATAGCTACGAAATAATAAGTTATTTCCATCTACTAATATTATTTTTTTCATTTTATTTCACCATCTATTTCTTTCTTATTTCAATTATAACATATCTATTGTTAGAAAATGAAAAAAGATAGATTTTTAATCTACTTTCTCTAGTTTTTGATAGATAAAATTTTCTCCATCAAATTTAAAATGATATTCATAAGTTGATGTATTTTCTATGTAATCTTCTAAATTGATGTCTGGCAAAGTTTCATCTGTGTCTAAAGTTATCTCTTTTAATAAAACACTTTCTTCTATATCTTTATATATTTTTATTGTTTGTTTTTTTTCTTCTTCATTTTGACTCTTTCTTATTACAATCATTTTTTCTGTTAAAATATATTCTGTTGCACTTTTTTTTGCACTAATAAGTTTTCTTTTTATTTCATTATTTATAGAGGATGCACAACCTATACTATAATCATAAGAATTTTTATTTTTGTTATATTTAAATTTACAAAGTTCGTCTGCTACTATAAAGCCAGATGTATGAGCAAAGTTTATATTTCCAAAAATTTTTTTTACGTATTGGCTAATTTCTTCTTCTTTTATTTCTCCTGTATGATTTTTATGTTCTTTTAAAAAGGACACAAAAGCGGAACCTAAAATAAATTCATTTGTAAATGTTCTTTTTTGATAAATATTTTGAAGACTACTATAATCATTACTAGGATTTGCCATTTCATATAACGATAATACTCTTTCATCAGTAATATTAAGGGGTTCAAATTTTTCTTCTACTTTTTTTTCTGGTAAAAAGAAATATAGAAACAAAACTCCAATTATAACAATTACAAAAATTATTATTCCTATTTTTTTCATTTACAACACTCTTTTCTTAAAACTATTATATCACTACTTTTCTTGTTTTCAATTTATTTCTTTTTTATATTATTGTCTTATTATGAGATTTTAATTGGTAAGTAGGATACTTCCAATGTTGGTTTGATCACTAGATGTTTGATTACAAGTTATTTTGATGTAATATTTTCCAGTATAAGAAGAAATGTCACTTATAATTACTTTTGATGCTCCTGAGGAAGATTTTTTTTGCTCAGTAGTAATTAAAGTACAATTAAGTGTGGTTTGACATAAATATATTTTTAATGTGCTGTTAGTTGTATAATCTCCATATCCATTCATCCAAATTCCAGTTTGTAATTTGTTATAGTAGGTTATATCGTATTGAGACGTTGAAATGGCACTTAAAGAAGTTCCTTGATTCCATGCAGTACCACAAAGTTGATATTTTCCTTCAAAATTTTCCCATATCCACCCTCTTAATGTCCACCCTGTATTTATAGTGCCACCTAAAATTTGTTTTGTTGATTTTAATACGATACTTGTCTTTACTACAGCAC
>CANSRG010000068.1 GCA_947649355.1 uncultured Mycoplasmatota bacterium
TATTTCAATAATTATCACTTTTTTGTATCTACACACACTATTTGACAATTATCCTCTATTTTTAAATTTGCAAGCTCTATTTATTATACAATATTTTTAATGAAAAAAGACTACTACTCTAGTCTTCCATCATTATCCTTGGTACATATCATATCGAGAATTAAAACGCCAACCATATTTATTTGGAAACCCTGGAGGAATTATTACTCTTCCTTGTTGTGGGCTTGGACGCCTTGGGTCATAAAAGCCAGTTGCTACTCCAAAATGTAAGTGGGCTCCTGTTGTACAATAATCATAACCACCGTGAGTTGTGGATGTAGAGTATCCTCCTACCCAACCTATGATAGTTCCTTGATCTACTATATCTCCTACCTTTACATTAAATCGAAGTAAATGATAGTAATACGTTAAATATTCTTGACCATTTACGACAACATCAATAAATAGCATGTTGCCTCCACAAGATTGTCTTTCTAGAGTCGCTCTTACTTTTCCTGCTGCGGCAGCATAAACAGGTGTTCCTTCATATGGACTTGGACCACCTATATCAAGCGCATTATGATAACTTCCCCAACGAGCTCCTACTTCACTCATGATTATTCCTGAGTTTACTGGTTTTAGCCATCCTGAATTTAAAGGAACATTACTACAATCTGCTAAAAGTACATCATCCGTTGTTCTTCCTAATTTTTCCTGACATTGATTTACGTTCATATCTAAATCTTTTTTTGCTGCGACAATACTGTCTTCTATATCTGGTGCATATTTATCATATTCTTCTAGTTTTGCATAGTTTTGAGCGATAATCTTTTTATATTCTGCAGCTTGTTTTTCTAATTCTACTTTTTTCTTTTCTAATTCTTTTTTTAATTCTTCATTTTTCTTTACTTCTTCTTTTAAGTTTTTTACTTCTTTTTCTAATTCTTTCATAGTATTTTGTATGTGGTCTGATATTTGTTCTACTGCTGCTATTCTTGTAATTAACTCTGTCATGGTACTCGCGCCACTTACATATTCTACATAAGCATTTTGTCCTTTCATTTGTTGTAAATATAATAATACTTTTTCTACTTCTTTTGTAAGCTTTTCAATTTTTTTATTTGACTCTTCTATTTTTTTATTTGACTCTTCTATTTTTTCTGTAGCAACTTCCATTTCTTCTTCTGCTGCATGAATGTCACTTTCTGCTTTTTTTACCGCGGCTTCTTTTCTTGCAATTTCTGCTTTTGCCTCTTTAGATAATGCCTCATTTTTCTTTTTTTCTTCTAGTAAGTCATTATAAATTTTTCTTAAATCTCCAAGAGTTTTTGCACTTGATGCGGATACTGAAATCGTGCCAAATAGGAAAAATGAAATAAACGCTATCAAAAATATTTGTTTCTTTTTCATATTTTTAAATACTTTCTAACTGCTCTCCACGAACCAAGCATTCCGACACAAGATCCTACTAAAACTAAAAATCCTGATACGATAAAAACAAATGGGAATGGACGAACGAGTGTAATAATTTTTGTGAATACGTATCCACCTGTTTGATTATATAATACTGTATATCCATAAATACTAATAATAATTGGAATGATACTTCCTAATATTCCTAAAATAAAACCTTCAAATATAAATGGTAATTTAATTGCTGTATTACTAGCGCCTACTAATCTTTTAATTTCAATTTGGGTTTTTCTTGAAAAAATTGTTAATTTAATGGTATTACTAATTAAAAATGCTGTGACTAAAACTAACGCAATTACAATACCAAATGTTCCAATGCTTACTGCATCAAAGATACCAATGATATTTTCTACCATTCCTTCTCCATATTCTGCACTACTTACAAAATCATATTGTCTTATTTTCTCGGCTGTAACTTTTAAATCTTTCACGTCTTTCACAGTTACTATCACAGAATCTAAAAGAGGATTTTCTTCTAAATATTCTAGTGTTATTTCTAAGGTGTCACTTTCTTTTTTCATTTCTGCTTTCCATTCATCTTTGGTTTTTATTTTGTAACTATCGACGTTTGGCATTGTTTTTAAATCGCTTTCAATTTTGTTTTTTTCTTCTTTTGTTACTTCTTTTTTTAAATACACTACGATTGTTAATTCGTGTTCTAGAGTATTCGTTACTTCTCTCACGTTATAAGATAAAAATAATGAGATTGCTACTAATATTAAAGTAATCGTTGTACAAGCAATGGATGCTGTTGATAACGATAAGTTTCGAAATACACTTTTAAAAGAATCTCTAATACTTCTATTTAGAATCCTTACTGCTCTCATGTACTTTATAACTTCCTTTCTTTGTATCACTTACTAAAACACCATTTTCAATTACTAAAACTCTTTTTTTCATTCTATTTACTAATTCTTTGTCATGAGTTGCCATAATTATTGTCGTTTCTGATTCTTTGTTAATTTTATCTAAAATTTTCATAATTTCTTTTGATGTTTCAGGGTCTAAATTTCCTGTTGGTTCATCACAAATTAAAAGTCTTGGTTCATTTACTATCGCTCTTGCAATCGCAACACGTTGTTGTTCTCCTCCTGATAACTCACTTGGTAAACTTCGCATTTTTTCTTTTAATCCTACTGATTCAATTGCTTTAATTACTTTTGGACGAATTTCTTCATTGGGAAGTCCTAATGTTTCCAAGGCAAAGGCAACATTTTCATAAACATTTAATTTTGGTAAAAGTTTAAAATCTTGAAATACAACTCCTAATTTTCTTCTTAATTTATATACTTTTGAATTTCTTAATTTTGCAACATTGATGCCACCTACGATTACATTTCCTTTCGTTGGCTTTTCTTCTCGATACAACATTTTAATAAATGTTGATTTTCCAGAGCCTGTAGAACCTATTACAAAAACAAATTCTCCTTTATCAATTGAAACACTTAAATCTGCTACAGCAGTCGTGCCATTTTTATAGATTTTGTAAGCATGCTCTACTTTTATTAACTTCATTTACTACCACCTCATATCTTAGAGTTCATTATATCATATTTTGACAAATTAAGAAATGGTAAATTTCTCCTACTATAAGTAGTTAAAAAGATAATTTTTTTCTTTTTTACTTTCTTTTTAACATAAGCTCTATGGGTGTTTCATCAAATTTTGGCATATCTTTTAAATATTCTTCATTTAACTTTTGTTCCATAGAGTCATCTTCTATTTGTTCTAAACATTTCAAATATCTTTTTAATATATCATCCTTTTCTTCTTGTAAAACGGTATATTTTATATTTTCTATTTCTTCTTTATCTAACAGGTTACTTTCAAGTAATTTTAAGGCATATAGATTTTGTTCTTGATATATTATTTCTTGTTTTAGTTTTATTATTAAATCTTCTATTCTTTCTAATGACTGATATTTTGTATGGTTTGATGAATCGCTATTTTTTATTTTTCTTTTTTTTAATATACTCCTATTTAAGAAACTAAATCCTAAGGTAAAACCTGTAATCATTATAGGCATTTTTAAAGCAAGGAAAACTTCTACAAGTGGTACTTCATGAATTGTTATATTTATTAAAAAAAGTAATAATAGAAAAACAGAAAGAAAAATTTTATTTATTTTTTTTTCAGATTATTGTTATATTCTTCCTTTTCTATTTGTAATTTATTTAATTCTTCTTTTTTTCTACCAATATTTTCTTCTTCCCATTTTATTTGTGTTGAAACCATATTTTTTTCTCGCTTTATTTTTTCTAAAACTTCTTCTTGTTCTTCTATTTTTCTTTTTAATAAAGCTAATGTAGTTATAAATAAATCTTTCATAAATAGTACCTCATTTTCTAATCTTTTTTATTCTACTATATTTTTTTTATAAAGCAAGTAAAAAAAAAATAACTTTTTCAGTTATTTATAAAAACGGCACATTTTTTCTTTTAACTCCACCTTTTACTTCATAGCAATCATTGATTACTAAAAAAGCAGATGGGTCAATTTCTAATACTACTTCTTTAAATAAATAATAATCTTTATTTGGTACGACACACATTAGTAAATTATTTTTTGTTTTAGAATATCCTCCTTCTGTTTCTAATATTGTTACACCCGTATGCAATTCATTTAAAATATACTCTTCTACTTTATTCCATTTTTTTGTATAAATAAAAAATAATTTTGAATCAGATATCCCTATAATTATCTTATCTACAATATTTGTATATAAAATTAAAATGATTATTGCATAAATTAGATTATTTATTCCAAAAACAAAACCTCCGATTAAAATAATAAATATTTGAGTAGTAAATGCACTTTTTCCTTCTGGTAAGTGACAATATTTATTTAATATTCTCATAATAATATCCGAACCACCTGTATCAAAACCCGCTTTATAAATCATTCCATTCGCGATTCCATATAAAATTCCTACTGCTAAAATTAAAAGTATCACATTGTCAAATTGAATATAAAATTCTAAACATTCTGCTAAAGGCTTTGTAAGGGTTACAAAAAATGGATATAAAATACTTCCAATAATGGATGCACTTGTTTTTTTTATACCAAGAAATAATAAACTAATTATTATTAGTAAAAAGGTTGCTAGGTATAAAAAGGTTGTTGGGTTCCAGCCAAATAATGTTTCAAACACGATAGAAAGTCCTGTTGTTCCACCTATTACTAGATGGTTTGGTAATAAAAATAAATTATAATTTAAGGCAAGCAAAAAAATTCCAAATATCAATACTACTATTCTTGGAAAAAAGTCTTTTTTTTGAATTATTTCTTGTATTTTTTTTATATCCATAAGTAATCCTCTATTCTTTTTTTATTATATCCAACTTCTAAATTTTATGCAAGAAGCATACAATTTTTTGAGGTGAAGAAATTATGAACGGAAGTTTTTTTAGCAATCCTACTTTTCCTGGAGCAGGTTCAAAAGGTAATGTTATTAGTCCACCTGGAAATGTTAGTAGCCAACCCCTTTCTCTAGAACAAAGTTTAATTGAAAATATTTTAAGATTAAACAAAGGAAAAAAAGTTAAAGTGTATGCTTCTTATCCAGATTCTAACGAATGGAGGGATAAGGTATATAATGGTATTATTGAAGAAGCAGGTCGTGATCATTTAATCTTATCGGATCCATCTACTGGTAACTGGTGGCTTATTCGTATGCTTTATGTAAATTATGTAGAATTCGATGAAAAAATCAATTATAATGTAGATTATTCTGACACTTTTGATTAAATATCAAAGTGTTTTTTTATAAATAATGCATAATTTCTTCTAAGTTTTCTCTTTCTTCTTTTAGTGTTGTACTTTCTCCATGACCTGGATATATTATTAAATCATCGTTAAAAGTTTTTAAAAACTTTTTAATGGATTCTTTCATATCTATTTTATCTCCACCTAAATCCATTCTCCCAATACTTTCTTTAAATATAAAGTCGCCAACAAAGATAGAGTTTATTGTTGGAAAATAAAACGATACCGAATCTTTCGTATGACCTTTCGTTTTTATTATCTCATATTGAAAATGATTTTCTGCACAGTCATTTTTTTCTAATTCTTTTTTTATCTCATTTAAGGCACCCACATGATCAAAATGATGATGGGTTATTAAGACATTTACTAATTTGTATTCTTTACAATTTGCCATTATTTTTTCAAATTCTTCTCCTGGATCTATAATTATAGCTTCTTTTTGTTCATTTATAATGAT
Organism: uncultured Mycoplasmatota bacterium; assembly: GCA_947649355.1. GTDB lineage: Bacteria > Bacillota_I > Bacilli_A > RF39 > UBA660 > Ventrenecus. The sequence continues at coordinate 5,675 of CANSRG010000068.1, forward strand.
ATAACAGTTGGTTTGTAATTCTCCAACAACAATTTTTTTTATAAGATATTTCATAATTCACCTTTTTCATAATATCATATTTACAGAGAAAAAAGGAAATAATTTCTTTTTAGTCTTTTTTTGTATTATAACTTACTAAAGAGTTAGTGCTTTAAAAAACTAATCATATTTTTTATTTAAGTTTTATCTTTTTTAAGGCAATCGCATAAAAATTTTACGTAAAGAGTTTAAAAAGAAGGTATGACATT
>CANSRG010000069.1 GCA_947649355.1 uncultured Mycoplasmatota bacterium
ATACTCCAGCAGATGAAACAATCATGAATAGTGTATTTAAAAGTAAAGTAACTGTTACGACAAGTTTTATAGAAGAGGCACCACTTGCAAGTGGAATTTTGAGATGGATTAACTACGACGATACAACAGGAATGTGGCAATATAAAGAAAATATAACAAAATTGATAATAGAAGATGAATTAAAGCCAATTGAAGGAGCTATTGCAAACTTTGATGAATCAAATAGACAAGACAAAAGTGTCATGAGTTATATTGTAGAAAACAAAAAAGAAAATGAGACAGATGAAACCACATATACAGCCTATTTACAAAGTAATGAAAAGCTATATTTAAATGATGGATATTATTTATTTAGAAATTTTCAAAAATTAGAAACTATTGAAGGTATGAGGTATATAGATACTAGCAATATAATCAGTATGAATTCTATGTTTTATGGATGTAGCAGTTTGACTACATTAGATATAAGTAATTTTAATACCGAAAAACTAACCAATATGAGTTATATGTTTAATGGCTGTAGCAGTTTAACTATATTAGATATGAGTAATTTTAATACTAGAAATGTAACCAACATGTCATATATGTTTTCAGACTGTAGCAATTTAACCATACTTAATGTCAGTAATTTCAATACTGAAAAAGTGACCAATATGAGCAGGATGTTTGCTGGATGTAGCAGTTTAATCACATTAGACTTAAGTAATTTTAATACAATTAGTGTAACTAGTTTGAATAGTATGTTTTATAAATGTAGCAGTTTAACTTCATTAGATTTGAGTAATTTTAATACGATAAATGTAAAAAATATAGAGTATATGTTTTCTCAGTGTAGTAGTTTAACCACAATAGATTTAAGTGGTTTCAATACTATAAATGTAACAAGTATGAATGATATGTTTTCGTACTGTAGTAGTTTAACAAGTTTAGATGTCAGTCATTTTAATACAGAAAATGTCACAGATATGACTGGTGTGTTTTCAGGCTGTAGTAGTTTAACTGGGTTAAATCTAAATAATTTTAATACCAAAAACGTAATCAATATGCGTTATATGTTTAATGGATGTAACAATTTAACATCATTAGATGTGAGTAATTTTAATACAGAAAATGTCACCGATGTGGATGCTATGTTTTTAAATTGTAGTAGTTTAACAAGTCTCGATTTAAGTAGTTTTGATACAAGAAAAGTAGAGGGAAGTAAAGATAACGCAGGATTTTTCATGATGTTTTATGGATGTCGTGCTCTAAATACTATTATTTATAGTGATAATTTTGTTCATGCGAATGATGCGAATGTTCAAAGTATGTTTGGTGGATGCCCTGCAAATAAACCAACGCATGAGTCTTGGAATGGTGTTATATAAAGTTCTAAAACGAACTTTTTTGTTTTGTGAAAAGAAAGTGAAAATTTTGTAAGGTCATTGACATTTAATTTTACTTGTAATAATATACTAAAGGTAAGGCAACTTACAAGGTGGTTGTATGAAACAAAAAGAAGTGTTATATCAAATCAAAGCATTTGATAAACAATTATTTCGTTACTTTATAAAAAATACAAAAGATTCAGCATGTCTTTTTTCTCATGCTCCAACCCCTACTCAAATGCAAATATTAGAATACATCATTCTTCATAAAAAAGAAGAAATTTTTCAAAAAGATTTAGAAAAAATTTTAGGTCTTCGCCGTGCTACAGTATCTGGAGTTTTAAAAACTATGGAGAAAAATAATTTAATAGAAAGAATAACAGGGGAAGATGCTCGCCGAAAAAAAATAAAAATGAAGGACTCAGCGATTTATTTTTTTGAAGAAAATATGAAAAAAGTAGAAGAATTAGAAGTTTTAATTTGTAATGGAATAGAAGAAAACGAATTAAAAAAATTTTGTAATATCTTAAAACAAATGCAAAGAAATTTACAAGAATTAGAAGAAAAACAAGTTGCTTTAAATAAGAAAGGAGTAGATGATTTATAAAATCATCGGATGACTACTATGTTAAAATTATTTAAAAATTTAGGAAAAAAAGAATGGTCTTATGTAGGAATAGCAATTCTTTTTATAATAAGTCAAGTATGGCTTGATTTAAAAATGCCAGATTATATGTCTGAAATAACTATCCTAGTTCAAACAGAAGGAAGCGCTATGAAAGATATTTTAATCAATGGTGGCTATATGCTTTTGTGTGCTTTTGGTAGCTTACTAGCTGCGATAATTGTGGGATATTTAGCCGCTAATGTAGCAGCAGTATTCTCAAAAAACACTCGTAAAAAAATATTTGAGAAAGTTGGAAACTTAGCCATTCAAGATGTAAAATTATTTTCCACTAGTAGCTTAATTACAAGAACAACAAACGATATTACTCAAGTAGAAATGTTAATAGCAATGGGACTTCAATTACTAATCAAAGCTCCCATTACTGCAATTTGGGCAATCACGAAAATCTTAAACAAAAGTTGGCAATGGAGTATGATTACAGGGATTGCTGTAATAATACTACTTACAACAATTGGCATTTTAATGATTATCGTATTACCAAGATTTAAAATAGTTCAAAAATTAACAGATAAAATAAACGGAGTTACAAGAGAAAATTTAACAGGAATTCGCGTTGTAAGAGCTTTTAATGCAGAAAAATATCAAGAAGAAAAATTTGAAGAAGTAAATAATCGTTTAACAAATCAACAACTATTTAATCAAAAGAAATTTGCAATATTATCTCCTATTATGTATTTAGTAATGTATGGAGTAACACTTGCAATTTATAGCATAGGTGCATTTTTAATTAAAGATGCGACACTTGCAAATAAATTGACATTATTTGGCGATATGATAGTTTTTTCTTCCTATGCAATGCAAGTAATCATGTCATTTTTAATGCTTGCTATGATTTTTATGATGTTACCAAGAGCACAAGTAAGTGCAAAACGTATCAATGAAGTAATGGAAACTCCACTAAATATAGAAGATGGTACAATAGAAGAAAACCAAACAGAACAAATAGGAACTGTAGAATTTAAAAATGTATCTTTTAAATACCCTGATGCTGAAGAGTATTTATTAAAAAATATTTCCTTTAAAGCGAATAAAGGAGAAACCATCGCATTTATTGGTTCAACAGGCTCTGGAAAATCAACACTTATCAATTTAGTGCCTAGATTTTATGACGTAACAGATGGAGAAGTTTTAGTAGATGGAATAAATGTAAAAGATTATAAAAAAGAATTTTTAAGAAATAAAATTGGGTATGTTCCTCAAAAAGCTGTAATGTTTCATGGTACCATAAACGAAAATATTAGTTATGGAGAGAATGGGAAAAGTAAAATAACAGAAAATGAAATAAAAGAAGCAATTAAAATTGCTCAAGCAAAAGAATTTGTGGAAAAAATGGAAAATGGATATGAGTCTCATATTGCCCAAGGTGGAACAAACATATCTGGTGGTCAAAAACAAAGACTAGCAATAGCAAGAGCAATAGCAAGAGACCCAGAAATTTATATTTTTGACGATTCTTTTTCTGCACTAGATTATAAAACGGATTTTGTATTAAGACATGAATTAAAAAAACATACCAAAACTGCAACTACACTAATAGTAGCTCAAAGAATAGGAACAATTATAAATGCTGACAAAATCATTGTATTAGAAAAAGGAGAATGTGTTGGTATAGGAACACATAAAGAACTTTTAAAAAATTGTGAAGTATATCAAGAAATTGCATACTCACAAGTTACAAAGGAGGAATTAGAAAATGCATAATGCACCTACTGGAAAAGACGGACAAGCAAAAGATTTTAAAAATGCAATCAAAAGACTTATAAGAGAATTAAAACCCCATAAAGTCTTGATATTTCTAGCACTTATCTTAGCTTCCTTGGGTTCTATTCTTTCCATATTAGCTCCAGATCAATTATCAAGTTTGACAGACGAAATATCAAAAGGATTAGTAATTAACACAAATAATTTAAAAGAGTTTCAAGAAAACATGGCGAAAAATATGACTGAGGAAAAAATGACTCAAAAATTACCAGAAATACTAGAGTTAGATATTTCAAATACAAATTTAAACAGAATTTTTACTACGGACATATTAAATAAAGAAGAAAAAGAAAAATTAAAAGCAGCAATAGAACAAATCACGAAAGTAAACGAAAAAGAAAGAATTGGGATTTTAAGTGAATTACCAAACAATGTTTTAAAAGAGATACTAATAGATTCAACCATTGATAATGTTCAAATTACGAAAGAAGAAAAAGTAAAATTTTTAAAATCTTTAAATCAAGAAAAGAAAGATGTTTCTATTTCTATTATGAGTCTTTTCTTAACTCCTATAACCATAGATGGCATAGAGATTTCTAAACAAGACCAATTAGAAGCTTTAGAAAAAATGCAAGAAGAAAAAGAATCTATAACAAGTGAAGTACTTTATAAGAAATTAGAAGAAATGCCAAAATCTATTCAGAAAATAGTAGATCCATTTATGGATACCACACGTATTTTAAACATTGTATATTTACTAATTGGACTCTATCTTTTAAGTGCATTATTTAATTATATTGAATCGATTTCAATGACAAACGTTTCAAATAACTTTGCGAGAACACTAAGACGCAGCATTTCCAAAAAAATTAACAGTTTACCATTAAAATACTTTGACGCACATCAATCAGGAGATATATTATCAAGAGTAACAAATGACGTAGATACCATCGCTCAATCTATGAATCAATCTCTATCTACATTAGTAAGTGCACTTACATTATTTGTTGGTACTATAATTATGATGTTTGTAACAAACTGGATTATGGCAATTACAGCGATTGTATCTAGTCTTCTAGGATTTGTCTTCATGTTTCAAATATTAGGAAAATCTCAAAAATATTTTGTGAAAAGACAAGAGGAATTAGGAAATTTAAACAGTCATATAGAAGAAATATATTCAGGATTAAATGTTGTAAAAGCTTACAATGGACAAAAAAGTGCTAATGAAGAATTCGATTTACTAAATCAAAAAGTGTATGAATGCAATCGAAAAAGTCAATTCTTATCAGGCTTAATGATGCCGATGATGAGCTTTATTGGTAATTTTGGTTACGTAGCTGTTTGTATAGTAGGAGCTTTATTAACAATAAATGGTCAAATAAGTTTTGGTGTAATTGTCGCGTTTATTTCTTATGTTCGTTTATTTACTTCACCACTTTCTCAAATTGCCCAAGCCATGACTTCTTTACAATCAACAGCAGCAGCTTCAGAAAGAGTATTTGAATTCTTAGATGAAAAAGAAATGGTAAATGAATCAGATTTAAAAAAAGAGTTAAAAAAAGAAGAAGTAAAAGGAAATATTGAATTTAAAAATGTCTTGTTCCAATATGATGGAAATGATAAACCAACAATTCATAATTTTTCAGCAAAAGCAAAATCTGGTCAAAAAATAGCTATTGTAGGTCCAACAGGAGCAGGGAAAACAACTATGGTAAATCTTTTAATGAAATTTTATGAATTAAATGGGGGAGAAATTTTAATAGATGGAATATCTACAAAAGATTTAACAAGAGAAAATATTCATAGTCTTTTTACAATGGTACTACAAGATACTTGGCTTTTTGAAGGGACTGTAAAAGAAAACATAGTTTATAATAGAAAAAATGTAAGTGATGAAAAAGTATTAGAAGTATGTAAAAAAGTAGGATTAGATCATTTTATTAGAACGATGCCAGAGGGCTATAATTCTATGATTAGTGATATGGATAGTGTCTCAGGAGGACAACGACAACTAATGACTATAGCAAGAGGAATGATTGAAGATGCTCCTTTCTTAATTCTAGATGAAGCTACAAGTAATGTAGATACAAGAACAGAAGAATTAGTTCAAAAAGCAATGGATAAATTAACAGAAGGAAAAACAT
>CANSRG010000070.1 GCA_947649355.1 uncultured Mycoplasmatota bacterium
TTGTAACATCATACCCCCCCCCCTAAGTCAATTTACATTTTCTTGACACTCACTGTTTTACATATTTAATTTTCTTTGTATTTCTTTTTTCTTTTTTAGTAAAAGATTTAAACAAAAATATTGCAAAATTCCAAATATAAGCGGAAAAAACACAAGTTGTCTTAAAGAACCATGAAATACATTGCCACAAAAATAAGTTCCTATCGCGACTCCTATTAAAGAAGTACAATATTTCAAAATCGTAAATAACAAACTATATTGATTAGGAATTTGATTTACAAAAAAACTATCAAATAAAAAACTATGAGTACAATCTGTTAAAAATAAATAAAGAAGTGTGAAAAAAAACAAATAATAATTCCCCGTTAAAAAAACTAAAAAATATAAACAAACACGAAAACCAAATTTAAAAAATAAATGTATGTCATCACTTTTAGATTGAAAATATTTCACTAAAATTAAAGATAATATATTAGATAAAATACCAAGTCCTAATATCAAAAAACTAGCAAAATTAGAAGTAAAAGAAAAGTTCATGGTAAGAGTTAAAAGAGGCATTCCAAGAATACTTGCCCAAACAACATAATTTAAAAGATTTATAAAAAGATAAAATAGAAAAACTTTATTTGTTTTAAAAAAAGTAAAACTTTCAAACAAATTAAAACTTGTACTTTTTCCACTTCTTTTAAATGGAATATTTAAAAAAATGAAAAAAGAACATAATACAAAGAAGATAGAAAATAATAAACAAGTATTATAAGAAATAGTATAAGAAAAAACTGTTTTACCAAGCAAAATAGCTACAAACAAAAATCCAAATTTATTTGATAAAGATTCTATTACATTCTTACGAGCATATAAAACATCACTTTTTTCTATATTCATTAAAAGAGGATAAATAGAAGAAACAATGAGTTGAGTAAAAGAAATATCAAAAAACATAATAAACTTTATCCAAAAAAGATTTTCAGATTGATTAAGAAGTAATAAAAAAGTACTAGTTAAAAATTTAAAAAATAAAGAAACTAAAATACCAATTTTTAATTTTTCAACAGAAACTTTAATCATAAAAAAGCACAATACTAAAACTGTAACCAAATAAGAAATACTAATAACGTTACTAATACTTTCTGTAGAAAGCTGGTTAGCACTCATCCAAAGTTCACGGTAATTATCAAATAATCCAATAGAAAAACCAAAAATACCTAAGAATAATAACAAATAAAAACTAGTACTTCTCTTCATCTATATCACCTATAAAAAGTATAACAAAAAAGAAAAAAAGAATCTATATTTTCATTAGATCCTTAATATTTTTAATTACTTTCTTTTCAATTCTTGAAATATAAGACTGACTAATACCAAGCATATCTGCAACTTCTTTTTGAGTGTAACTTTCAGTATTATTAAGTCCATAACGCAACACCATTATTTGTTTTTCACGAGGGGCCAACTTATTGATTTCAGAAGAAATAAATTGACGTTCTACACTTCTTTCATATTCATCACTTACTAAATCATTTTCTGTACCCAAAACATCTTCTAAATGAAGTTCATTTCCTTCACTATCATAATTTAGACTATCTTCTAAAGAGATTTCTTTTTTTCTTTTTTTATTTTTTCGTAAAAACATTAAAATTTCATTTGCAATACATCTTGAAGCATAAGTAGCCAGTTTAATATTCTTATCAATTTTATAAGTTTCAATTCCCTTAATTAAACCAATAGAACCAATACTAACTAAATCTTCCATTTCATAACCTGTATTTTCATACTTTTTTGCTAAGAAAACAACCAATCGTAAATTATGTTCAATAAGTTTATTCTTAGCCTCTTCATCTCCTTGCTTTGCTAAAATTAAACAAGAAAGTTCCTCTTCTTTTTCTAGAGGTGGTGGTAATTTATCTGTACTTCCAATAAAAAAACACTCATTATACTTCTTCTTTAACCAACGAATTATTTTTTGTATCATAATAGTTCCTCCAAACAATATGAATTTAATACACAATCTACTCCATCTCGAAGTAAATCCCCCTTACTAAGACCAATCAAATAGTTTTTACTAACTTTTCCATTTATAGAAATAGAATTTACTTTAAAACATTCCATCAATCCATGATGATTTAAAGAATGATATGGCACATAATAAATTTGTTTTTCAATGTCCTCTACTTTCCTAGCATCAATTACAATAACTTTTTTCTTAGTAATTGGATCGACAAGTTTATTTCCAGTATCTAAATAGGAAGAAAAAGTTTGTTTTTCTCCATTTAAAAAAGTAATCGTCACTTTGTAATAATGTTGGTAATTAGCTTCACTTTTTCTTTGACGAAAATAAACATACAACATAATTGGTGAGGAAATGACAACAAATAAATATGGGATAGAAATAGTTTGATAAGTAAACACCATTCCTTCATGTGTTTCTGAAAAATTCAAATTAAGAAAATAAAGAAATCCACCCAAAACAGTACTTGTCATATAAAAATAACTAATGTTTTGAATCGTATATAACTTATCTTTTAAACCAAAACTAATCACACACATAAAAATACTCATAATAATTTTAAAACAAAACAAAAGAAAAGTAGTAAAAGGAAAAAATAAAGTAAAGATGGAAAGAGACCCAACACACGCTCCAAGAAAAATTCTTTTTAAAGATGCATTTCTTTTTAAAGTGTTATTTACGGTTAAAAGTAGTAGAAAATCAAAGAACAAATTAAGTAGAAAAACAAGATCTAAATAAATAGTCATATCTTCACCATAAAAAGTATACAAAAAAAACGACGCGCTATTTGTCGTTTTATAAAACTTTTTTTATATAACTTTCAAAAATAAAAAAATAGCATTTTAATAGCTATCTTTACTTCTTAAAAAAGCTGGAATATCAAACTCAGTAGTATCTTCCTCATCCATCCTTCTTTTTGGTAATGGTTCAGAAACATTTTTTTCATCTTTTCCATCAAATCCAGTTGCAATTACAGTTACAATAACTTCATCTGACAAATTAGAATTTGGAATAGCTCCAAAAATAATATTGATATCAGAATTTGCCGCTTCACGAACAGTTTCTACAGCATCTTCGATTTCAAATAAAGTTAAAGAATCTCCTCCAGTAATATTTATGATAGCGTCTGTTGCACCATCAATTGTTGTTTCTAAAAGTGCACTAGAAACAGCTTGTCTTGCAGCCTCAACAGCTCTATTTTCACCAATACCCATACCTATACCAATTAAAGCAGTACCTGATTTTTCCATAACAGTTTTAATATCAGCAAAATCCAAATTGACAATTCCTGTAACAGCAATTAAATCTGAAATAGATTGTACTCCACGATGTAATACATTATCTACTTCTTTAAATGCATCTTGGAAAGTAGTCGTCTTATCAATAATATCTCTTAATCGATCGTTTGGAATAATAATTAAAGTATCTACATGTTTCTTTAATTCTTCCAAACCAACCAAGGCTTGTTCCATTCTTCTTTTTCCTTCAAAACGAAAAGGTTTTGTAACAATACCAACTGTTAAAGCTCCAGACTCTTGAGCAATCTCAGCAATAATAGGTGCAGAACCAGTACCAGTTCCACCTCCAAGACCACATGCAACGAATACCATATCAGCACCCTTCACTGCCTCTTCAATTTCCTTCTTACTCTCAAGTGCAGCCTCTCTTCCAACTTCAGGATTAGACCCTGCTCCTCTTCCACCTGTAATATTAGCTCCAATTTGAATTTTATTTTTTGCTTTACTAGCATTTAATACTTGTAAATCGGTATTCACAACATAAAAATCAACGCCTTGAACACCTTCTTCAATCATTCGGTTTACCGCGTTATTTCCGCCTCCTCCTGCTCCAAATACTTTTATTTTCGCAATAGGATCAATTTTTAAACCATTATCCATTCTGTTTCCTCCTTAATTATCAAAAAAATAACCAAATAATTTCCCAAGAATTGAATTTTCTCCAAAACTTATTTTTTTACTTACATTACTTAATTCTTCAGTTTCCTCTTCATTAAAAATGGAAAACTCCACCTGACTTAATTTTGTTTTCTCATCATAATATTTCAGTAAACCAACCACGGCAGAATAAATATTACTACGTACCCCTAGTTCCTTTATAGAACCGATTTTAGCGTTATGACCAAAAACTTCTTCTACCAAAATATTAAAATTGGCCATCTCGCTTACTCCACCTGTTATCATTATATAATGAATTTCTTTTTTTGTTAAGAGATTTATTTGTTTTTTTGCTAATTTTAATATTTCTGCAATTCTAGAAGAACAAACTTCACTTGCTTCATACTCATTTATAGTAATAGTATTACCATCAATCGTCGTAAAATCTTGTTTTACACTTGCACTAGTTCCTCGTTTATGAGAAGAAGCTAACTCATTTTTAATAATTTTAGCATCATTTTTCGTAACACCAAAAAGATAAGCATAATCTTTTTCAATATGATAAGCGCCTACTTTTATAGTATCTGTATTTGTTAGTAAGCCTTTATTAAAAATAGATACCGTAGTAGTATGATAACCAATATTTATAATCGCACCAACAACTTCTTTCATCATAGGAGTAGAAAGTTCATAAAAATCTCCAATAGTAGATAAAGAAAAGTCTATAACTTCTACCCCTATTTTTTCTAAACACTTTACAAAATAAGCAGCATTTTCTCTTGGAACAGTTATTACCAAACTTTTTACAGTAATTTTAGTAGCTTCTAAACCAATAGGATTTTTTACAGTTCTTTCTTCATCAATTAAAAATGAAGTGGGCTTAATACTAACAATTTCTCTTGAATGTTCAATTTTATTATAAGTAGAAGCCTGCATTGCATGTAAAACATCTATCTCTTTTACAATATGCTCTGAATTAGTAATCGTACTAGAACCTTCTTGGAAAAAGAATTCTACCCCATCACTTGGCAAACTAAGAACAACTTTAGAAATCTTTAAACCAATCATATCTTCACATTTTAAAAATACTTCTTGTAATTTTGGAAGAAGAGCATTTCCATCAACTACTTTTCCTCTTTTTACTCCAACAGATGGCACAGAAGAAACACCTAAAATATTTAATTTACCACGAACAAATTCTCCAACAACGAGTTTAATAAAATCAGAACCAATATCAACACTTGCAATGATTTTTCTCATATGCTCACCTATTTTCTATAACAATTATAAAGGAAAGTAAACAAAAATACAAGAACCAAAAAGAAAAAAAGTCCGAAGACTTTTTATCTGCAACAACGATTTTGATATACGTTTTCTACCTCATCTACTTCAGAATAACTATATACTGGAGTATAAGTATGATTATAAACATGATGATTTACAGTAGTAGTATGATAAGGCATAATATGAGGTACTTCATAATTGATTACTCTGTGACACACTTGATTTTGTGGACATTCACAAATTGGTGGACAAGTACATCCACACATAGGAGTTTGAGGACAACTTGGCATACAATTAGGCATAGGATTTGCACAACCACAACTAGCACCAGTTTGATATTGAGCACTCATTTCAGTATAATTCATAGAGTAATCATCTCTTTCATTAGGCTTATTTTTCATCATTTTTTGTCATTCCTTTCTAATGTATTGTATGACAAAGAAAAAAGAATGTTTAGGCGTTTATACAAAATAAAAAGGTTATATAATTTTTAGTGTGTGTAATAAAAAACGTTATATGCACTTTTTTC
>CANSRG010000071.1 GCA_947649355.1 uncultured Mycoplasmatota bacterium
TACCATACTTTGCTACTTTTGTAAAGTAGCGAAAAATCACCCATAGAACATTTGCGATGCAAATATACTATGGATTTTTCGTTGGGGCACACCCCAAACCCCTATCGCATAATTATAAATATAATCATGCTTTTAATACCTATTTTGAAAAATAGGTATTATAGGGGCTAATTGCCCCTTGCTACCGCACTACATTGATAATTAAAAATTATCAATTCCGTTTGGTTCAAGTCTCGTATTATATGCCTTGTATTAGTATTGTATAAGGCTTGTATTTTTAGCGTTGTATCACAAGGCTTTTTGTTGACATGCTCACTTGTTTTGTGATATAGTGATAAAAAATAGTAACAAGGCAGGTGCTTTTATGGAAGAAAACAAGTATAGTGTTAAAGATTTATGTAGTATTTTTCAGATAAATGCAAATACTTTTCCAAGCATAGCAAAAAGATTAAATATAAATACAGAAGAATATTGTAAGATTGAAATAAATGAATTTAACTCTCCTAAAAAATATTATAATGAACTTGCTTATAAAAAGATAGAAGAATATATAATGTCAAAAGAGAAAAACAAAACACCAAAAGACAGAGATGTTTCAAAATATTTGCAGAAAATAGAAGATAAAGAAAAGACCATTAGCGATCTACGACAACAACTAGATTTTACACAAAAACTTTTAGTTAGTGAAAAAGGAGAAAAACAGCAACTACAACAACAAATATTTTTGCTTTCGGAAGATAACAAAAGAGTATCAGAATTAGAAGCAGACAACAAAAATTTATTAAATTCAAATGGTTCATATATTGAAAAGAATCATGCATTGGAACAAGAAAAATATGATTTGAGTAAACAGTTGGAAGAATTGAAAGAAGAAAACAGCAAATTAAAAAATCGAGGATTACTTGCTAGAATATTTAACAGACAATAGTAAGTATAAAATTTCAAAAAAATCATATTAATACATAGTGATATGTATTGACAAATCAATACAATGTATTATATAATATAAAGAGAAAGGAGCGTGTAAAAAATGGAAAAAACATCAACACAAGCGAATTTAAGTATTAGAGTAAATAGAGAAGATAAAGAAGCATTTGAAAATTTTTGTAATAATACTGGCATGAATGTATCTGTTGCCGTAAATATGTTTATAAAAGCAGTATTAAAAGATAAAAAACTCCCATTTGAAGTTGCTGATGACCCAATTTATTCAAAAGAAAGTATAGAAAGATTAAACCAATCTATTGCCAATCTTAATTCTGGAAATAAAATAACAAAAACTATTGAAGAATTGGAGGCAATGGAAAATGAATAAAATATCTTTTTCGCCAGAAGCATGGGAAGATTATACCTATTGGCAAAATCAAGATAAAAAAACTTTTAAAAAAATAAATGACTTAATAAAAGATATTATGAGAAATGGCACACAAAATAGTGGTTTAGGAAAAACAGAACCTTTAAAGTATAATTTATCTGGTTATTGGAGCAAAAGAATTGATAATAAAAATAGAATAATATTTAAAGCTACAGATAACGAAATTGAAATAATACAATGTCGAGACCACTACAATGATAAATAAAGGAATAGCCACTCTATAATATATTGGATGCAGACGTCCACCCACTAAAAAAGAACCCAATAGGTTCTTTTTATTCTTCTGTTTTTGTTTCAATTCTTATAAGTTCTCCTGGACTACATTCCAATAAATTACAAAGTGTTTCGATTTCTTCTGTTGTTATGTATTTAACTTTACTATTATATAAAGCGTTTATTCTCCTATAATTCCAGTTTGTAAGCTGTTGTAACCTGTATCTACTAATACTTTTCTTATTCATTAAATTATCAATATTTATTTTTATCATATAATCACCTTGTATAAGATTATATAGTTTGCAATCATCAAAAAATAGACCTATATTAAGTGATAGCACATAATATATACTAGTTTATTATATCTTGAATCTTACATTGGAATATGTTTATTAAGGTATCAAGTTCTTCAAGCGAAATATATTTAATTCTATTAAAATATAGAGCATTAATTCTTTTGTAGTTCCAGTTAGTTATTTGTTGCAATTTGTAACGAGAAATATTTTTTTTCCTCATTTCATTGCTAATACTTAATTTCAACATTTTTATCCCCCTTATACTATCATATTAAATAATATTGCTATTGAATAGTATGATATTATGTGATAGTATATTGCGTATAGTATTAAGAAAACTAATTATTACTTTTCTTAATATATCTATTAAATTGGATAAGGGGGGTTATTTTGTTTATGGAATATTCTGATTCTGTACATAATTTCTTAAAAAAAATAAAGAAAATGCACATTGACAACAAATATAAGGAGATTTTAATTGAGATTGTAAATAGTTTGGAAAAGAGAACTAAAAAGCAAAAGAATAGATTTATTTCATATTATTGCTCGAAAGATGAATTTAAACAGGAAACTTTAAAGAGTATTGCTGAAAGGGAAAATTGCGGGCCAGGAGCAATAAGATATTCAATTGTAAGAATTACTGCTTCATTAGTACATTTAAAAGATGAGAGAAAAAATGCTTTAATAGAAATAATGCAAAATTGTATTGACAAAAAATGAAAAATGTAGTATAATATAAGTACAATATGAATGTAACCGTTCATAAATGTACCAGGATATATGAAGTGAAGAGCATATATTCTCTTTTTTTTACAAAAAAACAGGGCAGTAATGTGAAGAGAACTACCCTGAAACTAACATTTCTATCAGTTTTTTTCTTTGTCCTTATATGATTGCAATTCTGCTCTTAATCTTTCGATTTCCTGCAATAACAACCATACTAAGCTGTAACCGATTCAATGTATATGTACCTCCTTTCTCCAAGATTGACCTTGTGAAAGTCTAAGCCTATCCTATCATATATCTTTTTATTTTTCAATAAGAAATTTACATCATACTTTCTATCTCATATCTTCTTAATTCCGTTTTTGATATTTCTTTTCCAGTAAAATGCTTTTCCTTTTCTTGCAATACTTTGGTAAAATATGGAATAGGATACTTTATAGAAGCATTTTCATATTCATTGCTTTTTAATTCCATAATCAAGTCAAAAATTGCTTCTTTGCAAAACAAATCTGTTTTTTTATTATCAAAATTAATCTTATATCTAGCAAGAATTAGGCTATTAAGTATTATTTGTAGTTCCGATTTTGTTTTTTTGCTGTATTGTTCGTATTCTAGCCAATTGTCGATAGGATATTTATAATCATTTCTATTTATAGCAAATACTAAACCTACTACTTTTTTTCCTTCCTTTTCTTCTTTTTCTAGGGTTACCTTTATGTCAGAATATTTGTTTATTTCTTCAATAGACTTTTGTATCACTCTTGCTTTTAAATGGCTGTATTTAGAGTATTGATTTTCTTCTAACATCAATACTTCCCTGATTTCTTCGATCGTCATTGTTCTTTCGCCTATTTTTTCGTATTGTTTCATTAATTCATACATTCTAAAACTATATTCCGATTTAAAATTGATAACGTAACCTAATCTATATTTTGTATATGTTTCTTTCAAATTAAGCAAGTATGGTTCTAAAACAGGGCTAAATTTCATTTTTATTGTTGCCATTCCTGGAATATATCTTATGTATTCAAACCAATGGAAAAATAACCAATCAGGACTTTCCTTTGTTCCTAAATTCATTTCTATATCTTTGTTATTCAGTACTTTACATTTTCTTTTTAAGGTTCGATTAAATTCATAATCTTTGTTTTCAATCCCCAACAAATTGGCAAATTCGTTTGTTGTCATTGTAAATTCTGTAAACATATCGTCATTGTTAGTTATTTTACTACATAAAGTTAGAACTAACTTTTGCTCCAATGCTGACATCTTATATTTTCCTTGTATCATTTTATTTGATTTCACAATTTGATTATCTAACGACAGCCTATCTCTTTCGTATTTTCCCATATTTTATTCCTCCGCCACCCATTATATAATAACTTTTTTATAAAATCAATATAAATGCCACAAAAATTTTTTTTGTGGCATTTATACCGTATAAATTGTGGCATTTGTTGAAAATACTATAATATGCAACTATGACCGTAAATTTTGTGGCATTTATACCGTAAATTTTGTGGCCGTACCGTAAATTTTGTGGCACTTACCGTAAATTTTGTGGCATTATATTTGTATATTCCTTGTTACTCTAAGATTACAAGCTACTGAAAACATATTAAAACATATATGTTATGTATGTTATATAATAAATTAACTCAAAGTTTATTTTTTCTTATCACATTTCAAAATCGTGTTCATTTCTTTCTTTTTCCCTTATATAATCTCCACTGCCATCTTTAATGTGTATAGCATGATTTCTCTTATCCTGATATATTTCTATTCTATTTTTTGGATCAATGTAAAGCAAATTCTGAATATCAATAAGTTTTTCTATTCGTTTGAACATATTGCTCAATTTTTCTTTTAGAAATTCAATCACTTTAAATTTATTTCTCGTTTTTGTTTGCGATTCATAATCAGATATTATCTGTGCTTGAACAGGCTTAAATGTATAATCTTCTTCATGAAGAAGATTAACATCTTGATTGATATAGTTATATCCTTTTATCTCGTTCTTGATCCTGCTTTTGTATAATGATTGCATTTCTTTTACAAAACTATATACTTTATGCTTATTTTCTTCGTAGTTAATTGCTGAAAAATCTTTTATATTATAGCCTTTTTTTAATTCTTTAAGAGCCATTCCACGTTCTTTGGCTATAACAAAATCACTTGCTTTGCAAACGTCTTTTATTATTGCTTTTAATTCATTGTTTTGTTGAATATATATTGCCTTAGGATTATTTTTCCCAATATGTTTTTCTGACAATTCTTTATTTAGTTTCTCATTCTCAAAAGACCATTCAATTTTTAGAAGATTGTTCAAAAAAAGTTCCTTACATTCATATATAAACTTTTGAGATTTAAAAAATTCATTTTTGTCAGCAAAATTTCTGGTTAAACCTTTCTGCAATAGAGTTCCCTTTTTTACTGTCTTTACTGCATCAGCCTTTTTGCATTTACGTCCTTTCTCGTCATAATAATAAGTTCTAGTTGCTCTTTTTTCTTCTGTAACTTCTGGTGTATTCAATTTCTGCCTTTCACTAAAAATTAAATGGCAATGTCGATTTACAATTCCATTTTTGTTATTTTGATGTATAGCACAAGTACATTCTACGCCATACTTATTTTTGAAATTATCACATAGTTGTTGTGCTGTAACATTAGAATTCTGCGGTATTCCGATAATTAACTCTCTGGCTTCACAACATTTTCCACCTGCTTTAACTGTTTCATGTCTTTCTTGATTTTCCTTTGCTAATATTTTCCAAAACTCTGAATCAGTTGTGTTATGGTAGTCAATTATATTTTCTTGTTTCTTTTCGTTAGTTATATAACTTATTCTGCCTTTCACATTAGTCAATTTTCTACTGCTTAAATATCCAGCCATATACATCGCCACCTTTCTAAAATATCATACCATACTTTGCTACTTTTGTAAAGTAGCGAAAAATCACCCATAGAACATTTGC
>CANSRG010000072.1 GCA_947649355.1 uncultured Mycoplasmatota bacterium
TTAGCTATCTTATTGCATTTATTTGTCAATATTATTTTTTATGCGATTGCCTTAAACTATGGTCAAATCTTGTATATTTAAATAACGGAGAATATAATTTTGTATAATCACATCCACAAAATTGCGTTATGTATTTTAATCTTTTTAATGTATTTGTCATTAAGTATTTATCAATAAAATCTGGATAGTCATCATCAATAAAAATATTTAGATAGGAATTCAAAGTATTCACCTCTCTTTTATTATAGCATAACTATACTTCTTTAGAAAATTTCCAGTTTATAATTCAGATTTTCAAAAATATCTTAAAATTTTTTAGCTACTCCATATTTTAATTTATATCTTTCTTTATCAAAAACGCCTAAATAAGTTAAATAATCTTCTAAAATTGGCTTCATACTTTCTTCTATCTTTTGTAATGTTTCTAATCCAATACATCTTACTGTTCCATTTTTTTCTATACCAACTGATATTCTTGGATAAATAAATTCATTTTCTATTTCAGTAAAATATACACATATATCCCCTGCTAATAAATGGAGATATGCAGCTGAGTAACTATTGATACACCATCCAGTAAACCATCCTTGTAATTCTTTTAATAAGGACTCTACTTTATCTGTACCAGAAAATGTTTTCCAAACACCTTTATCTCTTTTTTGTTCCAACAACTTTTTAATTTTTTCTGCATAAATTTTTTGAAAGGCAAGATTTTTATAATCTTTTTTTATAGTTTCCTCTACACATTTTTGATTTAATTCAGGAAATCTTTGAATCGTATGACATGTACGTCTTCTAAAGTGATTCTTTTCATAATGTGCAGATTTTAAAACTCCATTAAGAATCCATTTTTTGTTTCTTCGTTATAATCACTAGTATTTAAAAAATTTAACCAAATTTGTAATGATTCTCTTTGCTCTTTTTGTAAAAATATAATCCATTCTTCTAGACTAACAAAATTATTATGTAATTTGATTTCTTGCATATGTTTTTGAATAAAATTATCACTAATATTATATGGTTTTATAATATATTTTTCAAAATTTTCCATTGTTAGCATAATAAACTCACCTTTTCATTTTATTAAAACAAAATAATTTGAAAGATATCATATCATAAAATAAGAAAAAGATAAACTTGTTTAAAAATCTTTTTAAATAATACTTAGTTTGGAAGATAGCAACATTAACTATATATATTATTGACTCCCAATGCTTTATATGTATAATATTTTTTAAAACATTCTATATAACAATTTAAATTATCAATTACTTAATTACAAAATTTTCTGTTTTTAAATCACAATAATATCTGCCACTTGTTGCAGTAAATTTTAAAACACAATAATCTGGGTCTGTTACACCTTTTTTATAAAATATTATATCTTTTTTTTGCCAAATCGTATTTTTAATTTTTTGATCTGTTAAAACTTCCATTTTTCCTTTTAGCATAACCCCAACATACTTAATTATTCCTTTATGGTAAAAGTAAATACTAGCATTAGGATTATTTTTATATTGACTAACTTTTACAGATGAAGTATTTGTAGAAAAGTAAAATTCTTTTAATTCGTTTCTTTTTCTAGGTTTTAGCATTGCTTTTATATTTGGATAATTTTCATTATCAATAGAGCATATAAAAGCGACTTTTCTTTTATCAATAAAATTTTCTATTTTCTTTAAATCCATACTACTTCATCTCACTTTAAATTATTTTTTTATTATATCATAAGAATATATTTTGTATTATTTATTTTATAATGGATGATAATAAGTCAGTTAATTCTTCTTCGGTTTTATTTTTAGTTTCTATATCAAAGTTAATTCTTTTATAATTATACTCTATAAAATATAGTTCGTTATATTTTATAAATTTTTAACTCAAAATTATTTATTTTAGAAATTTTGTTTTCTTCTTCGAAATAATAATCTTTAAATGGTTTACTTTTTTTAGATACCGAAACCCTTATATCTCTATCTTTTGTTTTGATAATTCAATACATAACATTGTAATACATTATATTCATCGCTTTCTCTATCAGATTTAATATATATTTTGTAAATTTCTTGATTATCTAAATCACTTGGTATTTTTATATTAGCTATTTCACTTAATAACAACATATTTTAGTACATCTAAAGGTGTTTTATCATATATTTCATTAAATTTATTTAGTTTTAATTGACTAGCCATCTTATCACCTACAATAAAATAATCTCTATTATTTAAAAAAAGCAAATTTTTATACAAATTCGCTTTATAATTTTTATTTATTATCATTCCATTCATGATAAAGTATATCTTTTAAAACTAACATACTATCTAATGAACTATACCCATATTTAGAACATAAATTATTAAGCATTTCTCTAATTTTACTAGCATAGTTTGGTATATCAACTTCTTTTTGATATGTTGCAAGTACAGGGTATTTTTTACTCCAAGCATTTGTCCAGTTGACTTTCGCCTCTTTTTCTTCGTTACTATTTTTTATCATTTCTTCGATTTCTTTAATATCAACATCAAATTCTATTAAATCATCTAATGATACATTATAGAGCTTTGCCATTTTCTTTGATTGATAAATATCTGGTATGGTTTCCTCCGTTTCCCACTTTGAAATAGTTTGTCTACTTACACCTAATTTTTCAGCAACTGTTTCCTACGATAAGCCTGCTTTTTTCTTGCTTGAAATAAATTATTTCCTAAATTCATTTTATCCGCCTCCAAATAAAATGTACTATTTTCACTGTTTTTTTTCTATCAATTCTATTTTACAATTATGCTATTTTTATTAACATTAAGATTTCTTTAATATTATTTTTATAATTTTATCAAACTATTTTCAAAGTCTTTCACATAATATTTTATATTTTTTGTTCCTTTTGAAATAATTGTATGTCCTTCTTCTTCTAATAATCTTTTTTGTAATTCTATTCCTTCTGGATACTTCTTATTTAATTCACCATTAGATTTTAATGTTCGCCAATATGGTGTAATATCTGTTTTTCTTTGGAAACTAGCCCAAGCAACAATATTTACAAAAATTCCAGCGGTCATGGGATCTGTAAAGTCTGCCCCGTTCTCTCTTGCGAGATAATCTCTCATCATATTAGCTGTTATCAGTTTTCCTTTTGGTACTTTTTTCATCAGCCTTTCATAATAAATTGGTGGTGCAAAAAACATTTTAGTTCCTCCATACTTTTTTATTGTTTTCTCATCTTTTACAATTTGTATTTTAGGCATATCCTTATTATTATTCATCATTTTATTAAAATCTTTTTTATTTTCATTAGTCATTTTTTATTACTCCTATCAAAAATTAAAGGCAAAATAGCGTATTTTATTATTTGTTATATCTATTGCCTATTTTATAATTCTATATTTTCTAATTTTTCTTTCCAATTTTGATATAACTCTAATTCACCCTCTTTTTTTTTAATATATTTTTTAATGTCTATGTTTTTTCTTGCTATTTTTGTGATTTCATGGAACAACACTTTCTTTGCGTTCTATTTTTATTTAAATTCCTACATCAAGTCATAACTATTATAGTTAAAATATTATTCTTAAATTCCATATTCATAAATACTATAAAACTCAGCCATTATCCATACAAAATGTAATCTTTAAACTTACTTAATTCTTCATCTTTTTAAGGCACATATTCACAATCTTCATCAGCATATTTATAACAATTTTCATCTTTTTTGTTTACATAAATTTTAAACTTTTTTTCCGTTCTTTCAATAAAACTCCTTTTATGATTTAATTAGTTGGTATATTTTTATCTAGAGTTCTTACTAATTTTTGTATTGTTATTTCTGATTTTAGTTGTCGTAGTTTTAATGTTTGGGAATCTTCCTCCCACATTTCATGGCTTTCTTCAAAAGCTATTGATGCTAAATCTATGTTTAATGAGCTTTTATATTCGCCAAATGCTATATCAAATATATTTTGATGGCCATTCGTTAATAATTCATAATTTGCTTTCGCTAAATATCCATTACAATTGCTAATTTTCAAATTCTTATCTTGTTGATATAAAATGGCAATTCTTCTTGAAATCACTTTATAAAAATTTAATAATTCTTTTCTTATTGATTTAAGACCAATGATTTCAGCTAAATCAATTTCAAATAAGTATTTGTTAATATCTTGGCATTGCTCTGGCCATTTGTGATTTTCAACTTGCTTTTTTATATAACTATTCCAAATATTTTCAATCATTTCTGCAGTAAGATACTTTCCAACTATTAAAGCATTTTTATCAATTTCCACAGTATCGTCAATTTTTCTTTTGGGTTGTTCTTTTAAATATTCACCTATTAAATTTCTTATTTCTATTATTTTTCCTTTTTCAAATCTTCCACCAGGCATAAAATATGTATTTATAACACTTCTATCATATGCACTTAATCTATAATTAGCTTTTATAATATAATCATTATCTTTTTCACTATATATCCAATCCATATGTGGTCTAAATTGTTTTTCATTTGTACTCAAAGTTTTTATTCTAAGCCAATCACTTTCTGCTTTTCTTTCAAAAAATCTTTGAAATAATTCTTCTTTTTCATATAATGAATCTTGAACAGGCATTTTACTTTCAAAAAAATATAAAAACTTTATAAATTCAGATGCTAGAAATTGCGGCTCATATCCGTTATTAACTTTATATATCATATATTCTACAATTAAATCATCTACTGTTAAATTATGCTCTAAATTAACCATTTTTTCACTTCTCCTTGCTAATTATATATTATAATACTTTACTTTAAAACAAAAATGCTTAAATCAATTTTATCATAAATCTTATAATTACATGCAATAAAAGTATTTTTTAAGGTTTGTAATTAACAAAAAAACTCTTATAAAATTTTGAATAATTAAGAGTTTTTGTATTTTTAGAATTAAATGAAGGGACATAAAATTAGAAAAACCACTATTGATGTGAAATAAGAAAGAAGATAGCTCAATCTACCGATAAATACATTTAAAAATACTTTTTGGAGTAATTTTGAGAGTAAAAATAGAAAAAGCCTCGTAAATACGGGGCTTAATAAACTAAACTGGTGCCTTGAGGGTTTAGATACCGAACCCTGTTTATAGGGGTACCGCTTCCTCAATACAGGTATAATCTTATCATAAATTTTGGAGTTTGTGAACCCTTTTTTAACATTTTTTTAACAAATTTATAACATTTTTTGTCATGATTTATTTTTCCAAGCAAAAAGTAGGACATTTCCCCTACTTTCTTGCCTTGAGAGTCACTGCTACAAGAAGTTTACCACCTCCCTTCGCTTGATTCTATTTTCGTATATTCCTCGTTTCTATGTTCTCATCTTCTTTCTTAAAAAAAGCAACATCGTATTCGACACTGCTCTGATCGTTAAATTGTAATTTAGCGAATAGTAACTTAATTTTCTTTTTTATTAAACATATGGCG
>CANSRG010000073.1 GCA_947649355.1 uncultured Mycoplasmatota bacterium
TTTCAAAAAAAGACAAATAAGTAACTTTTTTACCTATTTGTCAACAGTCTGAAACAGAAATTTCCTTTCTGTTTTACTTTTGATTTACTAAGACTTGTCCTTCTGCTAGATATACTACACCATTTTTTTTAATTAAATCTTCACTACTAATTTTAAAAAGATTTGAAACCATGTCTACTGTATCTCCTTCTTTTGTAATATAGTAGCTAAATCCACTTTTAGGGATTAAAATTTCTTGACCTGGATAAATGTAATCATCCATTGATAATCCATTTAATCCTGCAAGTAACTCTGGATTTATATTATATCTTCTTGCGATTCCATATAAAGAATCTCCTTTTTCAATTGTATAATAGTTAAAATAATTTTGATTATTTTTTGGAACTATAGTTCCTTTATTTTCTCTTTCTTCTTGATTTTCAAACATAATTTATCACATCCTAATATAAGATATGTTATTTTGAAAAAATGGGTACTTAACTAGTTAAAAAATAAAAATAACATTGGTAGAATTAAAGTTCCATTCAAAAAATTTCATAATTTGTACTTCTCCATATTCTTCTTGATAAGTATATAATATGTCATCTTGTAGATAAAATACACCTTTTTCTAAAGTAGTTATTATTTTTGTAGGAGATTGTTCTTTTAATAAAATTTCTTGATTTTCAATTTTAGCTTTTAAACCATTTTCTATTTTATATTCCATTGGATAAATTCCTTTAAAGGTGTAATCATTATTAAGTAACTTTGTCATAGAAACATCTATCCATTTATTTTGGTAAGTTGGCCCACCATCTTTTTCGTTTCCTATTTTTTCCATCGTTTTCTTTTTAGGATTTATTTTCCATTCTACTTTTTCATGTTTATCTACTAAGTATAAAAAGCCATCTAATTCTCCTAAAATAATACTATCAAAATAAATTGGTTCTTTTAATTTCCATATTTCTTGTTTCCCTGTTTTTCTATTTAATAAAGTTACTTTTTCAAAAAAATATTCTGAATTATAATCGGGAATAAATAAATAGTCTTCCACTTTTGCTAATAATTTTGGTTCATAAATATCTTTTTCAAAGAGAGAAATGGTTTCTTTTGTATCATTTTTTAGATGATAAAATCCTTTATAATTCCATATGTAGTAATCATTATATAATAATGTATTTATTTCTATTTGGTTATAAACATCTTTTTGTAGAGGAATTTCTTTTTCTTTTTCTTGTAATTTTTCTTTCATTTCTTCACTTACTAAATGATAGCTAATTTGGGTATTTTCTTTTTGACACAATGGAGAAAATCTTAATTTATTACTAAATATTTTTATACAATTTTCTTCTTCTGTTTCTAATGTGGTTATTTCATAAATCAATTTTTTTGATAAAAAATGAGAATTTGGTAATATTGTATAATACGTTTTCTCGCCTTTAGATATTAGAAAAGAATAGTAATCTTTTTCTTTATTATAGGTCTCTTTTATTTTATAATCATTTTTTTCATATTCTATCGTGTAATCTTTTTTTCTAAATATGAGCCAACTAATAAAAATTAAAATTAAGAATATACACACTATTGCTATTAGTCTTCTTCTTTTTTTTATATTACTCTTTTTCATTGCCATACTTCTTTTTTTCTTCCATCATAAATTTTGAAATTACTGTTTCTATTTCTATTAAAGAATCTTTTGATAAATTTGAAATTACTATTTTTTCTTTTACTGTATCAATCACTATTCTTCCCCAAATAAGTCCTTGATAAATTTGCATATCATTATAAAGGTCTGGCGTTACACTTGAAAGTGCATATCCAAATAAAACTCTTTTTTGACCAATTAAAAGTCTTTTATCTGTTACAGCTACAACTGCAGTCTGAAAAAAATCAAAAGGGCTTTCATTTTTTTGACCAACAAACGCATAGTTTACTGTTTCATCTGGATTTACATGTTGATCTATGATACTCGCATTTTCAATGATTCGCCATGCGATTGTTCCTTTAAATTTTTTTTTGAATTTTTTTGCAAGTTCGACACATGTCATACTACCACTTCCTTGATGTTATTATACCTTATTTTTCTTTTAATTACTATTTTTTTATAAAAAAAGAAATCTATCTAGAGATTTCTTCTATTTTGGTATTTCCTGTCCAAGTCCAACCTTCTAGTTCTTTTGTTTTGCTCCAAATTGTTTCCTCTTTTTCATTTTTTCCTTCGTTTTTAGTAGCATAGATTGTTTCTTTTGCATCATTTTTTATACATACATTTCCAGAAAGATTATAACCAGATGGACAGCGATATCCTAAAAATGTTGTTTTTTCTTTTATGATACATCTATCGTTTTCTAAATATGCATTTTTATTTTGACAATAATAGTATCCTTCTTTTTCTGTTTTTTTATAACATTTTGTATATTTTCCATTTCCACTTTTTGTATAGCCATCTGGACATGTATATGTTTTATTTTCTTTATTTTCCGCGTTTACTTCTTTGATACATTTATTATCATTTAATTCATAACCAGATGAACAATAAGCATTTTTAGTTTCTTTTTTAACTGCTGGTTCATATTTATAACAAATTGCTTCTTCTTTGCTTCCCTTTTTATTATATCCTTGTGGGCAAAGATATGTTTCTTCGATTTTTTTATAAGAAGCATCTTTATATGTATAACATTCACTTTCCTCTTTATTTAATGTATAATTCGCACTGCAAGTTCTTTGTTCATAAGTTTCATCGTAATGTTTACAAGTACTACCAGATAAGATATCCTCATTATCACAAACATTTATTTTTTTTCGAATATATTTTTTGTATACTACTTTTCCATTTTCTAAATATTCATCAATTTCATATTTTAGTGTTTCACTATCTATTACATTTTTTGATTCACTATAAGTTACTTTTCCACTAAACATCCAATCACTTAATTCTTTTTTAGCATTATAAGTTACATAACATGCATTTTTGGCAGAATCTTTTGTTCCTGTTAAACATTTTACAGAATATTTTTTAGTTATGTAACACTTATCATTTATTAAAGAACCTTCTTTACAATAAGCTTTTCTTGTAGTTTCTTGTGGATAAGTGGTAAACAAACATTTTGTTCCTTTTATTGTTCCACCATTTGGACAAGTATATTCTTTTTCGGTTTTATATTTTGCATCTATTATTATTAAACATTTACCATTTATTAGAGTAGAATTTTTTTGACAAATAATTTCTTCTTTTTCTGTTACAATTGGATTTGTGTACTCATATTCATTTTTGCTTTTTTTGTATGTAGCAAGTGTGTTTTTTTCAGGAGTTATTTTATATTTTGGAACGGCATTCATTATTTTTGTAGCATTTAATTTAATACATAACTCACCACTTGATTCATATCCTTCTGGGCAACTATACTTTTCATTAGTTGTTATTGTTCTTTTTAATTCATAAAGTATGGTTTGTTCTTTATTATTCGATTCTTCTTTTTTTGTAGTATAAATAATATCATAAGTAGCACTTTTTGCTTCGCCACCACAACTTAAATATACTTTCATTTCATAATTTTCATCATTTTTTTTCATTAAAGATACATAACTATATTCTTTACTGCAGACATTTTTCTTTTTATCCACTAATTCTTCTATTAAACTTCCATCTATCATGTCTTCAAGAGTCATAGTTACTTCTTCTGTTACTACAATTGGGCGATGCGACTCTACTTTATAATACATATAAGCTACTTCTTTCATTTTTTCCATATTTGAAGTAAATGTATTTTTTTCGCTATTATTTTTTATTTTTGTGATTGTAAAAATTACTACGAAAGCAATTGCTAAAAATAATCCTAATTTTACTAATATAGATACATAATCTGCTTTTAGTGTTAAGATTTTTTTAGGTGTTTCTTCTTTTACCATTTTTTCCTTTTTTACTTTAACTTTTTTTTCTCTTGGTTCTTTTTTGGCTTTTTGTTCTACTTTAAAAAATTTTTTTTCTTTCTTTTTCCTTTTTTTTTCTTCGTACATTTTTAATCCCCCTTAAAAATTTGTTACTTGTTATGATACCAAAAAATGTTTGAAAAAGCAAGATTTTTGTGTTATAATTCGAGTACTTGGGGCAGTTTAGGTTTCGACCTTAGTGACTAATTGAGATTGCAAGTAGTAGGCATACTATAAATGCACATTTTAAATTTAAATGACGAATCTTTTTCGTTTTCTCCTTCTATGGCATTCGCTGCCTAATCTAATTTTTTAAGGAGGCTTTTATTCACTTTTTCTTATAGGGTGTTTAAAGGTTCATATATATAAGATATATAAAATAGATTTCCTTAGTTTGTTTTATGAATTTTTATAAGGATCGTGTTTTCTTTTGGTGCGTTGGATCCATGGGAGACATTAAAGTAATTTCAACTAAACTTGTAGACGTTTCAAAATAGAACTAATGGGACAGGAGTTCGATTCTCCTCTGCTCCACCAATTTAATTAAATAAACAAATTGTGTTGTTTTCATAAATTCATAGATGTAATTTTAATAAGTGGAGTTAGTTTTATTAAACCAATAAAAGCGACTTTAAAACGACTAAATATATATATTGAAAAGAATGTTGAATCTTTTTTTAGTGCTATTTCAAGTTACAAAAAAAAGAATTGATAAAACCAACTAATGATATATATTTTAAAAGCCTGTGGTTCTTATCAACCAAGTGAATGCATTATGATTTGGAGATGATTTACATTTAGATATTGAGAAAGCAAAAGAAAACGGTCTTAATACTATTTTTGTTAATTCTAAAAATCTAAATGTAGAGAACTTAGATTTATGCGTTGTTAATGATATATCTTGTGAATTGGTCGAGTCAATTTAATAGTTATCACCTTATAATATTATTTATTTTTGCAAGGATGGCGGAATTGGTAGACGCGCTACTTTGAGGGGGTAGTAAGCTTATGCTTGTGGGAGTTCAAGTCTCCTTTCTTGCACCAAATGAGATACTTAAACTCGATTAAAATTCGAGTTTTTAAATCAAAGAAATATCTGTTAAAGAAATATCTTTAACTCAGACTGTTGACAAATAGGTAAAAAAGTTACTTATTTGTCTTTTTTTGAAAAAAATAGTATCAAATTTTAAAAAAATTCCAGTATGCGGTTAGTTTACAATTCACACATAGTGGTGGAGTGCAAACTTTTTCAAATTCATGCACGCATAAAGAAGAGTTAGTTCTCGACTCTTTTCTTATAAAATCAATACTTTTTTTAAAAGATACAAAAGAATTTTTTATTATTTGATTATACATCTACATAAGATTACATGATGTTTTTTTAATATCGCATTTCTTTCAATAAGATATAATTTTTAACTAAGGCAATCGCATAAAAATTTTACGTAAAGAGTTTAAAAAGAAGGTATGACATT
>CANSRG010000074.1 GCA_947649355.1 uncultured Mycoplasmatota bacterium
TCACCTAAAAGATACCGAATATGAAAGATATATTGCAGATTCGTATTATTGTAATGATAGGAGCTTGTATAACGGAAATCCTAGTGGATATAGTCAACTTGGACATGGACCAGAGAAAACAGCTTATAAGTGGTATAATAGTAATAAAATCTCTCTAACTTGTAAAGAGCAAAATGACCGATTTACAGTAAATGATGAAATAAAAGGAAATGGAGATTTAAAATATCCAATAGGACTTATAAATACAGATGAAGCATATATAGCAGGTGGGTCTTCTAGTAATAATAAATATTACTTATATACAGGAAATTCTTATTGGACAATGTCGCCGGTTAGTTATAGTGGAAACGGTTCGTATGTAAGAAACGTGAATTCGTCGGGCAATGCTAATGGCAGCAGCTATGTAGATACTCCTAATGGTGTGCGTCCAGTTTTGAATCTACAATCTGGTAGTCTAAAATTAGGAAGTGGAACGTGGAATGATCCATGGAGAGTTGAATAAGGAGAAAAATCAAAAACTTTTTTCCTTGTTTTTTTATAATCTCTTTGATAGAATTTTAAATAGGAAGTGAAACTATGTTATTAGAAGAAAAAACAATGAAAAAAAACATAAAAAGTAGTATTTTAGAATCTTATTTAATAAATTTTTTTCTTTTATTATTTGGAATTGTTTTAATTAGTAATTCCAAAAATTTTATAGAAGTAGCAATTCATATCTTTGCATATGTTGCTGTAGTAGTAGGGGTAGTTGACATTATTTATTATTTAAAATTACCAAAAGAAAAGAAAATTTTAAACCGAAAATTACGAAACGGAATTCTATATTTAGCTTTTAGTATAGTTGCATTTTTTGAAGTTTCTTTATTAAAAGAAATGATTACAATTATTTTAGGTAGTGTGTTAATATTTCAAAGTGCATTAAGAATGGAATTAAATGTGATATTATGGGATTTAAAAAAAGCATTTTTAAAATATATTAGTATAATTTCTTTAATAAATTTAATAAGTGGGATTATTTTAATTATCAATCCATTTCAAATAGAAGAAACAATGTATATTTCAATAATTTTGATTGTAACACAGACATTATTTGCAATTCAAAATCTTTGTTTATTGTTAGGTGTGAAGAAAAATGAACAAGAAGAAACTTAATGTATTTTTATTTCCTTTTCAAATCTTATTTAGTCGTGCTACCTTTGCCATTTTATCTGTGTTGATTCAAGCACTAATAATTTTATTTTTATTCGCGTGCTTTCAAAATTATGTCATTTATTTCTTAGGAGGTATACGCGTTTTTTCACTTATTTTAGTAATATTTATTATCAATCGAAACATCGCGAATGAATTTAAAACATCATGGATTATTTTAATTTTATTATTTCCAACTTTAGGATGTTTATTTTATTTATTTTGTCAGCTTGAACCAAGTGTAAAAACCTTAAGAAATCGTCAAAAAAAATTAGAAGAAGAAAATAAAGAATTATTAAAACAAAAAGAAGAAGTAATAGAAATAGTAAAAAAAGAAAATTATCAAGTATATCAACATGCTAGATGGTTAAATAATGTTGGCCATTTTCCAATCTATCAAGCAGGAGCGATGAAATATTTTCCATTAGGAGAATACTTTTATGAAGATCTTTTAGAAAAAATAAAAAACGCTAAAAAATTTATTTTTCTTGAATTTTTTATAATCGCGGATGATTTTATGTGGAATAAAATTTTAGATTTATTAAAAGAAAAAGCCAAAGAAGGAGTAGAAATAAGGTTGTTATATGATGGTACTTGCTCTTTTGTATTACTTCCAAGAAACTATCCAAAAATATTAAAAGAGTATGGCATTGCATGCAAACAATTTTCGCCAATCATCCCTTTAATATCAACCCACTATAATAATAGAGATCATCGAAAAATTGTCGTAATAGATGGAGAATATGCGTATACAGGTGGTTGTAATTTAGCTTGTGAATATATAAATGTAAAATCAAAATATGGACATTGGAAAGATAACATGATAAGAATGGAAGGAGAATGTATAAAAACATTCACAGTTCTTTTCTTAGAAATGTGGAACTTAAATGAACTAAATTATAAAAAAGAAAATTATAAAAAATATTTAATAGAAACAGAGAAAAAAATAGAAAAAGGATTTGTAATACCTTTTGGAGATCATCCTTTTGATAATATCACATTTGGAAAAACGACATACATGGCTCTTTTAGAAATGGCAAGAGAAAGTGTTGATATTGTCATGCCATATTTTATTCTAGATCAAGAATTTTTAAATGCTCTTTTAAACACAAGTAGAAAAGGAGTAAGAATAAGACTAATACTACCAGGAATTGCTGATAAACCTTTTGTAAATTTTGTCGCGAAAACATATTTTAAAGAATTATTGCAAAATAACATAGAAATATTTGAGTATACCCCTGGTTTTACCCATCAAAAAGTGATGATAGCAGATAAAGAAACAGCTGTGGTAGGTACAATAAATTTAGATTATCGAAGTTTACATCTTCATTTTGAAGATGGAGTATTTTTATACAAAACGAAAGTAATAAAAGAACTAGAAGAAGATGTTGTAGATATCCTAAAAAAATCAGAGCAGATAACAGAAGAAAAATTAAAAAAATACTCTAAAATAAAAATGCTACTTGGAAGAATCATAAGATTATTTGGCCCATTATTATAAAACATGATATAATAAAAAAGAATAGAAAGGGAATAAATATGAAACAAAAAAAGGGTTTTATGGCGACCTCGCTAATTTATTCATTTTTTTTGGTCTTCTTAATGTTAATGATTGGCATTTTAACTACCACAATGAACAATAGAATATTAGTAAATTCCTTAAAAGAAGATATTCGTTCTTCACTAGAAAAAGAACAGGGTTTCGTAGTAGATACTTTAGAAAATAAAACTTATGCATTAGGAGAAATAGTATCATTTGGTAATGAAACTTGGCAAGTAGTAACAAATAAAGCCAATTCAGTTGTTTTAGTATTACAAAGAAGTTTAACCAAAATGGAAATAGAAAAAGCCTTAGGAAAATCAAATAATAGAGAATTTTTTGGAACTTGTACAAGTGAGACTTCTTGTCAAGTAAGAGCGTGTCGAGAATTTACTGGTGGAGAAGAATACTGCTTTTATTATCCCGCGAATACAAGATTGCACTCAAAACCAACTTGGGCTCCAAATATAACTCAAATAAGAAATCAAAATATGGGAAAAACAATTGTTAGTAAAGTAGTAAATGATTGGTTTTCTATGCATCAAGGATTACAAATTGTTCTAGAAAAAAATAAACTCATTCCAATGACTTTTAATGATGGATATTTAAATTATCCTGAAAGCGGAGGCAAAGCAATATATGTAAGAATTCCTCATACAAGTGATTTAAATTCTGTTACTAGTTGGAATGGAGTAAAACCCTTTCATATCTTAAATAGTGTAGGTGCATCAAACGAATTACAAATAAGAATATATAATAGAACCGATAAAGAAGCGACAATAGTAAGTTCTAATACGGCCGCGTTGATAAGACCAGTAATTGAAGCCAAAAAAGGATAAATTAGTTGGTTTAAAACATTTCTGAAAGTGGTGAATTATGAAAAAAATTTTACTAATCATGTTCTTTTTTCTTTTACCTATATATACTAACGCATCTTCAAATTATGATATAGAAAATTATTATATAGATGTAGAAGTAAAAGAAAATGGAGATTTATTTATAAATGAACTTTTGCTCGTAGATGGTTCCTATCAAATGTTTTTGAAAGACATTTTTTATAGAGATTCTAGATTTTTAATGCAAACACCTCACACCTATACAGAAAATGCAATTTATAATGGAACTTCATTAAGTCCAATTGTAGTAAAAGCAAAGCCAATGAAAAAAATAAATTATGAAACCTTAAAAGAAGAATTTCCAACATTGAAAAAAGCATATTATATAGAAGAAGCAAAAGAAAAAGAATATGTAGAAAAAAGTTTACAAGATGGAAAAAATCTAACCATCAATTACGAAAGCAATTATGAAAAAATCGCATATTTATTTGAATATCAAATCGTGAATGCTGTGGTCCTACATGAAGATGTAGCAGAGTTATATTGGCCATTTCTAAGAGAACAAGAAATAGATATAAATGAATTAGAAATCCATATAAAATTACCCAAAAAATCAAAAATAATGTATGGATTTACTCATGGTGATAGATTTGCAAATTTAAAAATTATAAATCAAGAAAAATTAAAAAGTGTATATAAAAAGCTTTCAAAAGATACAAAAATAGATATTCGCCTAGTCTTTGATCGAGACATAATTAGTGAAGCAAGAAAAAACAAAGAAACGAAAAAAATTGCTTTAGAAGAAATTTTACTTTTAGAAGAAACAAAAGAAAAAGAAATGAAAGAATATCACTTAAGAAATGAAAAAATTACTTATGGAATGGAGAAAATATGTATTGGGTATTTAATCTTTTTTCTTTTTTGGATTAGTTTTATTTATTTAAAAAATACAAAAGAAAAAGGAAAGAAAAGTTTAAACAATCCTAGTTTAGAAGACTATCCAATTGCAATAATAGAATTATTATATAAAAAAGAGATTACCGAAAATGGCTTTCTAGCAACAATACTCGAGTTAGAGTCAAAAGGACAAATCGTAAAAAAAAGAAATTATTTTTATTTAAAAGAAAAAGAAAATATAACTATATCAGAAGAAATTTTAATAGATCTTCTTTTTGAAAAAATAGGGAAGGAAAAAAAAGTAAGTATAGAAGCCATAAAAAATTATATAAAAGGCGAGAAATCATTTAAAATCTTTTCTTTAGTATATGAAAATTGGCAAAGTTGTGTCAAAAAAGAAATGGACAAAGAAAAATTTTATGAAACGAATGGCCTACCAATTATATCTAGTATCTTCTTATTTTTAATTGCTGTATTTATCATGTTTGCTACCATTTACTTTGAAGTTCCAGTATTTCTTCCTTTGATTTCATTATTACTAAGTATTATGTTTTTCTTTTACTCTTTATTTATGAAAAAGCGGTCATTAAAAGGACAAGCAGTATATATAAAAGCCGAAAAAAGAAAAAAAGAATTGCAAAATAAAACGAAATGGGAAGAAAAAGATATATTATATGGTTTAATATTTCATTTAGAAAGAAAAGAAATAGAGTTTCCATTATTAAATCTTTTAAAAGAAGAAATGAAAAAGAGAAAATGAAAAAAGGGATAATTGTCAAATAGTGTGTGTAGATACAAAAAAGTGATAATTATTGAAA
>CANSRG010000075.1 GCA_947649355.1 uncultured Mycoplasmatota bacterium
ATTTAGCCTCATATCAAATCAACTTAGAAGTATTAAATGATAGTACTATGAATGAACATAGTTATATAAAGACAATGTTAGATGAAGAAAATCCAAAGCTTTTAAACCGTAATTATGTAGTAGAAAAGACATTAGAGAATGCAAGTACAGCATATAAATTAAAGAAGAGTTTTCTAAGTGCAAATGAAACAAAGAGTTTTACATTAAGACTATGGCTAGATAAAAATACTCCAGCAGATGAAACAATCATGAATAGTGTATTTAAAAGTAAAGTAACTATTACCACAAGTTATATAGAAGATATAAAAACGACAAGTACGATGATGGCAATGGAATATTCCAATGTAAGTAATCTATTTTTAGGTAAAAATTTGACGTACACTCAAAATGAAACATATGAGGTTTCAACAATTTCCTTTGAAAGCGATGGAAAAACTTATGAAACTACAGAACCAATAATAGATTTTACAGAAGAAAAAGATGGCTCGATATTAGGCTATTATGTAAAAGAAGAAGGATTAGAAAGTTATATATTACATATTGTAGGCAATGGAAAAATTAAAGTAAATCCAAATGGCATGGGATACTTTAGTTTGGGATGCGAAGTTGTAGAAGCTTCTCCAGGTTTAATTTCTACTAATCCTATCTCTGTTCATATTATAGGAATAGAAAATATTGATACTACCGAAGTTACGAATATGCAGCATATGTTTGCTGGAGTAAATAATAAAGAGCTTGATTTAACAAATTTTAATACGGAAAAAGCTACCAATATGAGTTATATGTTTTATGAATGTAGTAGTTTAACAAATTTAGATTTAAGTGGATTTAATACAAGTAATGTAACAAATATGAGTGAAATGTTTTCTCTGTGTAGTAGTTTAACAAATGTTAACTTAGAAAGTTTTAATACAAGTAATGTAACAGATATGTCTTCTATGTTTAATAGCTGTAGCAGTTTAATAGGATTAGAAGTAAGTAATTTTGATACAAGTAATGTAAAATATATGAATGCTATGTTTTTTAGCTGTAGCAATTTAACTAGCTTAAATGTAAGTAATTTTAATACAAGTAATGTAACAGATATGTATGCTATGTTTGATTACTGTAATAGTTTAACCACATTAGACGTAAGTAATTTTGATACTAAAAATGTAACTGATATGTCTTCTATGTTTTCTAACTGTAACAGTTTAACTAGCTTAAATGTAAGTAATTTTAATACAAGTAATGTAACAGGGATGTTCCGTATGTTTGAAAGATGTAGTAGTTTAACCACATTAGACGTAAGTAATTTTGATACTAAAAATGTAACTGATATGTCTTTTATGTTTTCTAACTGTAACAGTTTAACAGAAATCTTGTATGGAGAAAATTTTATTCATGCACATGATGCTGAAATTAGCTTTATGTTTAATAATTGTCCAGCAAATAAACCAACCCATGAATCTTGGAACGGGCTGACTTTTTAATGTGATTTCAAAAATAGAAGTTAAAAAATAAATATAGAAAGAAAAAAGAAAACATGATATGATGAAATTACAAAACAAGAAATCAAAAAGGAAACCGATAAAATGAAAATAGAAGAACCTAAAATAAAATATACAGAAGAAAAAAGTTTCTTTGAAACAGATGAAGAATATTCTCATGTTTTATTTCAAAAAATTTCTACAACAAAAACAAAGGAAATGGAAAAAACAAATTTTGAAGAATGTATCTTCCAAAAATGTGATTTTAAAAATATAAATTTAAAACAAAATACATTTTTAGATGTAATATTTGATTCGTGTGATTTATCTAATCAAAAGTTTGAAGAATCATTATTTGGAAGAGTAATTTTTAAAAATTGTAAGTTAATAGGAACAAAATTTATAGACACCTCATTAAAAGATATTCAAATTATAAATAGCGTGGGTACATATACTATTTTTAGTAACAATAGAATAACGAATTTAAAAATAGAGAATAGTAATTTTTCAAATTGTATTTGGGATGAAATAAAGGGAAAAAACTTTGTATTTGACCATTGTACCTTTATTGGTGCAGAATTTCATAAAACAGATTTAGAAAATACAGATTTTTCAACTTCAAATATCGAAGAATCATATTTTGATTTGTACTCAGTAAAACAAATTATTGTAGATTATTCTCAAAGTCATGAATTTTTAAAAATGTTAGGCATAAAATTAAAAAAATAAAAGGAGAACACATGAAAATTTTAATTTTTCTAATCATTACTACTATCATTATTTTAATTGGAAAATATTATAATCATTTAATAAATCGAGTACTAAAATTTTTAAAAAGAAATGAGCAAAAAAAGTGGCAAATTTCCTCTCAATTTTTTAGTTATTTCTTAGCTTTCTATACACTAAATTTCTTTTCTTCCCTAGGAATTTTCCTAATGCACTTTTTAATTTTTTCTCTTTTAACAAAAGTATTAAATAAAATATTTAGGAAAAATGATATATGGAAAAAATTATATCAAATAAGTATTATTCCATTTCTTTTAACGACAATTTTTTTTAGCTATGGTTTTTTAAATATTAGAAATATCGTAGAAACAAGTTATAATCTAGAAACGCACAAAAATATATCTCCAACCAAAGTTTTACTATTAACAGATACTCATTATGGAAAAGTTTTAAAAAAAAAGAACTTAGAAAAACTAAAACAAAAACTTGAAAAAGAACAAATAGATATTTTGTTATTAGGTGGAGATATAGTGGATGAAAATACAACGAAAGAAGAAATGAAAGAAATTTTTAAAATAATAGGAAGTATAAAAACTACAAAGGGAAAATATTATATATATGGGAATCATGATCGTCAAAAATATACAAAAAAGAAAGAGTTTACAGAAGAAGAATTAGAAAAAACAATAAAAGAAAATAATATTGAAATTTTAAAAGATGAAAAAAAAGAAATAGAAAACATTTTAATTATAGGAAGAGATGACTTAAGTAACAAAAGAAAAAAACTAGAAGAATTGTTAACAGAAACAATAAATGAAAAATATATTATACTTATTGATCATCAACCAACAGACTATGAAAAAGCTTCTTCATTAGGAGTAGATTTAATTTTGTCTGGACATACCCATGCAGGTCAAATATTTCCAGCAGGCTCTATTATTAAGTGGTTTAAAATGGCAGATTTATGGTATGGAAGAAAAACAGTTGGACAAATGGAGGCTATCGTGTCATCGGGACTAGCAGGATGGGGTTATCCAATTAGAACAGAAAAACATTCAGAATATGTTTTAATAAATATCGAAAAAGAAAGGTAGTATTCCTTTATTTTTTTTGATAAAATAAAAAGGAAAGAAAAATAGAAAAGAGAAAATAAAAATGGCAAAAGAGCAAAAAGATTATATATTAGAAGAATTAAAAGAATTACAAATATTAAGTAAACCTATGATGGGTGGATATTTATTTTATTATAAAAACATTTATTTTGGTGGAATTTATGAAGAGAATAATTTTTTAATAAAAAAGACAAAAAGCAATGAAAAATATCAATTAAAAGAAGAAATACCATATAAAGGTGGAAAAACAATGTATTTAATAGATATGGAAGATATAGATTTAGTAAAAGAAATTATTATGGAAACATGTAAGGATTTAAAACAAAAAAATGAAAAATAAAATTGATAAAGAGTTTGGGTTTTATCGTTATTTCCATCCACCATTAAATAAAATTTCTTTTTTGCTTTCGTTACTATTATGGAAAGAAAAAATAAGAAGATTAAAAACAAATCATGATTTAAATATAAATAAAATAAAGATACAGCAAAAAGAAAACCAAATAGAATGTTATTACTTTAAACCAAAAAAAGAAACAAAAAAGATAATGTTATATCTTCATGGTGGTGGCTTTGTTTTTAAAGGATATTCAAGTTTTCCAAAGTGTATCAGATATGCAAAAGAAGGAAATTGTAAAGTGCTTTATGTAGATTATCACTTAGCACCTAAATTTAAATATCCTACCCAAATAGAAGAATGTTATTTAGCTTATGAATGGTTAGTTAAAAATAAAAAAAAATTAGAAATAGATTTAGAAGAACTTATTATAGCAGGTGATAGTGCAGGAGGATTACTTGCAGTAGAAGTAACAAGAAAAATTATCGAAAAAACAAAAAATATTCCTAAATTATTATTGTTAATATATCCTACATTAGATAAAAGAATGAATACATATTCTATGAAAAAATTTAAAAATACCCCAATGTGGAATGCAAAAAAAAGTAAAAAAATGTGGAAACTTTATTTAGGAGAAAAAGAATATCTTTCACCGAATGAAAGAGAAGATTATGAAAATTTTCCCGAAACATATATTGAAGTTGCAGATATAGATGCTCTAAAAGATGAAGGCATTGAATTTAAAAATATTTTAGAAAGAAATAAAGTGAAAGTAACATTAGAAAAAACGATTGGAACAATGCATGGCTATGATGTTAAAGACACAAAAATTACAGAAGAACAAATGCAAAAAAGATTGAGCAAAATAAAAGAGTGATAAAGAAAAAAGAAATATTGAAGCAAAGAAAAAAGTTTGTTAAAATGAAATTAACAAAAATAAAAGAGGTGTTAAGAATGAAGAAAAATTATTTAGGAGGGCAGTATAAAGCATATACCCAAAATATATAAAAAGAAACAGTGATTAGGTTTAAAAAAGGTTCTCATAAAGCATTTGTAAATTCTAACTGAAATAGCAACTACATTGACTTAATACTCCTTTTTATGAGTGTTTTAAAGTTTCATATCATGTCGTTAGAAACATTTTAACTTTTTTCATAGAACTATAGTTATTATACATAATTTAAGTTATAATTTAGTTAGGAAGTCTATAATAAAAAAACATTCAGGAGGTAAACTAATGGAAACTTTGCAAATAAGAAATTCGACTGCAGAATTTTTAATTTTTACAAATCAAAACAGGGAAAAAACAATTGAAGTAATTAGAAAAAAGTTTGTTAAAATGAAATTAACAAAAATAAAAGAGGTGTTAAGAATGAAGAAAAACTATTTAGGGGGGGGGGTTATTTAAGAATAAGAAAATCATCTTAATCTTAATAATCTTACTAATCATTTTATGTAGTATCATAGGAGTTTCTTATGCATATTGGAAATTTAGTGAAAGAACGAAAGAAAAAAGTCATATAACAAGTAGTTGTTTCAAAGTAAATATGTTAAATGAAAGTGAAG
>CANSRG010000076.1 GCA_947649355.1 uncultured Mycoplasmatota bacterium
AACACTAGGTTTGAGAGATTTTTACTTTCTTAAGCTGTCAAAGTCAGGATTATATCATAAGCTTTTTCTTTTTTCTACTTGCTAATTAGAATATTTGTTAGTATGATTAATCTTGAAAGGAAGTAGATAGATAGATGGGGAAAACTACACTTATTAAACCAAAAAAAATTAGAGAGAAAGAGATAAAAAAATTAGAAATTTTTGGCCCTCTTCTTATGCTTGTGGTTGGCATTATTCTTGTTACTAATTCTAGTCAAGCAGTCATTTTTGTTTTTTATTGTATAGGTGCTTTGGCTATTTTGTTTGGAATTTTTCATTTGGTATCTTATTATCAATTGAAAAAAGAATTGAAAGTAGAAGATAATCAAAAATTGGTTTTAGGAACAAGTTCTATTTTTATAGGAATTGTTACCATTTTACTAGCAGGAGCGATTGAAGCTTTTCTACGGTTTATTTTAGGTTTTCTTTTGCTGGTTCATGGTATAAAGAAAATCATTGTTTCACTCAATCAAAAAAATTATATTTTGTTATTAGAAGGTATTCTTTTTGTAGGAATAGGGCTTTATACTGTACTAGCCGAAAATATTATTTTCCAAATCGTGGGTGTCTTATTAATTGTTTCTAGTGTTATTGATTTTATAGCATTTATTAAAAAAAGAAAGTTTACTTAGTAGAAACTTTCTTTTTTGATGTTGTATTCTTTTTTTGTGTTGCCTCTTTTTTTGATTCAGCAGTCGTTGTTTTTTTAGACCCTTTTTTTGTTGTTGAAGTGGTATTTTTCCCCATTGTTGTCTTTTTTCTTGTTGGTTGTTTTTTTGTCACCGTTTTTGGAGCCTCTTTTGGTTCTGCTTGTTTTTTAGAAGTATTTTTCACTGTTGTCGTTCTTTTTTTCCCACTTTCATTTTTTCCCTGTTCTTCTGTTTTTTTGGCTGTTTCTTTTTTATTTTCATTTGTATTGATTTCTTCCGTTTTTTCTTCAGTGATTGGTGTTTTTTCTTTTGCTGAATACAATAAGAAGCCTAATCCTGCTATAGAAGTAACAAGAACTAAGATGGTAATCGCTGCTCCTGTTGTCGTTTCTTCTTTTTCTACTAAAAAGTCGCTGACTACATCTTTATAAGTCTCTTTGTTGTTGTAATAATTTGTAATGATTTCTATTAGTTCTTTATCATAAGAAGATGTGTAGCCTTGAAATGTCTTTTCTCCGATTACAATTAAAGGAACTCCTTTGACGGATTTATTAAAATGTTGGGCTACTTCCTTCATTAATGCTGCATTGTTTTCGTTGTGCCATATTTCAAACGATCTTAATTTAAAATATTTTCCATATTCTTTTACATTGTCTTTTAAAAAGTTTAAAAAGTTTTGACAGTACCCGCATCGATCTCCTCGAAACATATAGATGGTAATTTGATTACTGGTTTCTTTGTAATCAGATAAGTCGTAATCTATTTTTTCTTTTTTTAGTGTTTCTTCTAAATTAAGTGCAGTATAGGATTTCGCATAAGTATGCATGGGTATTCCTATTAAAAATGC
The DNA here is from genome assembly GCA_947649355.1 of uncultured Mycoplasmatota bacterium. Classification (GTDB taxonomy): domain Bacteria; phylum Bacillota_I; class Bacilli_A; order RF39; family UBA660; genus Ventrenecus. The sequence continues at coordinate 1,537 of CANSRG010000076.1, forward strand.
AATAAACATCACTATTTTTCCTATTTTTTTCATCAGTTATTCCCTCTCTTCGTCACTATTATACAATTTTTTTAGAGTCTTGAAAAGAATTTCATTTTTTTTATAAAAGATTGTTGGTACTTTTTCAAGTAGTCTTTTTATTCATGTTTTACTTTTAATATTGGAGTTATTTTTTCTTCAGGTTCTAAAATAAAATTTGTAAAAGATTCTTTTATTCGTTTTAATTCTTCTTTTCTATATTTCAATTTTTCTTTGATTTCTTTTACTTCTTTTAAGGCTTGTGTCTTTTTTAGTTGCAACAAGAATTTGTTTTTTTGTTTTGTTCTTTTAAAAATTGTAAAATCAATATGGTATGGTTTTATTAGTTCTATTAAGAAAAAAAGATCTTGTTCTTCAAAAGAACGGAGTTTATTAAAATAAATGGCATCTGTTTCTTTTACAATATCAATCAGTCCATTTTTTGCTAACTTTTTTAATACGGTTTGGGGTAAAATAGAAGAATGACATACATAAGGATATTTTGGATTGTTTGTTACTAATTCTTGAAAAAAATTAAATATATGTTTAAAGTAACATTCTTTTTCTTGCTCATAAAAGAGCGCTTGTAAGAAATACTCGCAAGATGAGTCATTTTTATTTATTTCAAAAATCAAATGATTATTATCCAATTTTACTTTTAATTTGAAGGAATCTTTATAAAACGATTCCCATGGTAGAAGACTTAATTTTAATCTTATGCTAGTTAGTTTTTGTCTTATTTCTTTCTTTTTCATGACATAAATCTCTTCTCTTTTTTACATATTATACACTTTTTAAAAAAAAGGAAAAGAAAAAGAGGAGTTTTATTCCTCTTCACATGCACAATCTTCACAAGTACATTCTAATTTTTCTTTGGTTTGTTGTATTTTGGATGCATCTACATTTTCGGTTTGATAAAAACCTACTGTTTCCATAGACTTAAAAATTTCATAATGCATTTTGGATGCCTCTTGCAAGGCTTTTCCAAATGTTACAAATACTCGTTCGTTTGAAGATTCTATTACTCCATGCATGTACAAGTCATTTATGACTTTGCTTCCGAACATTATGTTTTCCATCAAATATTTATCATCCATTAGTTTTCTTCCTCCTTTAATAAATCCATAAACATGGTTAAAATTGACGTATGTTTTTTCCCTATTTTTTTTACTACTTTTCTTAAGATTTCATCGGTTAGGCAATCTTCTACTTCTTTACATGTAGTAATCATATATATTTCATGATTGATTGCATCTTCTACATAAAGTAACTCTTTTTCTGTCATAATAAAACACCTCCATTTGTAGTATGGAGTGTTTTTATTATTTTAAGTTGTTAGAAATTGGAAATTTAAAACAAACTGATTTGTTCTCTTGTTGGAATTTTTCTTTTGTAATCCGCAATTATTTCACTCATATCACAGAGAATATGGTTTTTACTACATTCGTTTACAAAAAGCTCCAATAAATCTTTATAACGCAATGGATTGGCAACTAAATTTTTTTCATATACTGCTTTGTAGTCGATGGACAATCCTGGATATAATTTATCAATGTGTTCATAATAATATTCTCTGGCTTTTCTTCTTAACGTCATTCCCATTTTGGTATAAATAAATTTAGCATCCTTTTCTTTTGCTTTGTGAATCAGTGTTTTTATGTTGTCTTCACTATCTGTAATAAAAGGTAATACTGGAGTCATGAGAATTCCTGCATAGATATGATTGTCTCGTAGTTCTTTTAACACTTCCAATCGTCTAGTGGAAGAAATTACGTTAGGTTCTAAAACTTTCGCCAAGTCATCTTCATAAGTAGTGATACTTATTTTGATAATCACATTATTTTTTAGAGCAATTTCTTTTAGTAAATCTATGTCTCTTAAAATTAAATCGCTTTTGGTATCTATAGAAACCCCAAATTCATATTTTTTGATTAATTCTAGAGCTCCTCTTGTTATTTTGTATTTGCTTTCTAATTCGTTATAAGGGTCTGATAATGTCCCAAAGCTTACTACTCCTTTGTATTGTTTACTTGCTAGTTCTTCTTCTAATATTTTTAAAGCATCCACTTTGCTTCTTATCTCATCAAAGTTCTCAATGTGGTAAGCATCGCTTCTTGAGTCACAATAAATGCAACCATACGTACAACCTTTGTAAAGATTCATGTGATAATCAATTCCAAACCATCTGCTACCTTGGTCGCTTTTGGTCATAATTGTTCGCGTTTTCACATATTCCATAAAAACCACCCGATATCTGCTTAAATTATAGCAAATTCCTGAAACAAAGTCTACAAATATGAAGATTCCTTTTTCACTCGTTGTCTTTTTAACTCACAATTTCTAATGGCAAAATCATAATGTGTTGCAACATATTCTTCTGCTACTTTTTTATTATGTAATAATTGACTTAGTGTATTTATCATACATAATCTTTTGGAATTTAATGATTTGGATTTTTTTTCATAAATTTCATCTAATAATATCATTTTTAATGTACTTTCATCTATATGAATTGCCTCTTTATCTACAGTACTATATTTTCTTCTTTCTGTATAAGCACGTGTTTCATAAGAGCCACTGGTATTAAATCCGTCTTTATAATGCCAATCGTTTTCATTGCGATAAAAATTGTAAATCTCTTCATAATTTGTATTCTCTTTTGTTCCTTTGATATTTATGACATTTATGTCATACCCATTGTCTTGTTGATTTACTACCATATTTTCTATTTTTATTACTCCGCAAATATCAAATTCTGCTATTCCATTTTTCGAGAATAAAAATCCACAATTTCCTAAAGCATACTTTTCACTATCTTCAAAAAGTTGTATTCCTTTTATATTTGCCCCAGTGAATTTCGCTCCTTTTAAAGTCTCTAAAATAGTGATTTTTTCTTGGTATGGCTTTGTCTCAAATTGATTTTGTAAGGATATTTCTTTTTCTAATAAATTTCTCATTTCTTCATTATTTGTCGTGCCTAAATAATAATCTTCATAAAGTTCAAAATCATTGCATGCTCCACAAAGTCCTTCTATACATAAAATATCACAACACTTTTCATTGACATTAAAATCTCTTGCAAAAATAATTGCTACTTTTCCGTGATGGTTCCAAATATTTCTACTATGTTGTCGATAAGAATAAAACATCGTAATTGAGCTTAAGTTTTTATCGATAGTTGCAACAATTCTTTCTTCTTTGTCTATAAAATAATTTTTTTTCTTTCCAGAAACCATAGTAAAATTTTTATATAATATTGAAAAAATCATTTCATATGATAGTTTCATCTTTCGTGCGCGGTGTGTGTGGGGTTGCGGGGGGTGGGGGGGGGGGGGGGGGGGGGGG
>CANSRG010000077.1 GCA_947649355.1 uncultured Mycoplasmatota bacterium
TTGTTTTTTATATTTAATCTCTAATTCTGAAATACTTTCTTCAATATAGTCTTTTTTTCCTTTTAAATTTTTTAATTTTGTTTCAAGTTCTTCTAATTCTTTATTTTCAGACATTGCCTTGTTTTTACATAATAGTAAGAATTGAGGATCTTTTTTTAAATCTTCTTTTACTATTTCTATTTCCTGTTCTATAATTTTTTCTTTTTGTTCTTCTGGTATTTGTTCGATTACTGCTTTTCTTATTTCTGCATTTGGATTTTTTATTAGTTCGTCTATTGCAGTTTGTTTTATTTTTTCTTCATTTTTTAGTTGTTCAATTGTTTTATTTCCTTCTGCAGTTGCTCCATTTAAAATATTCACTTTTGTTTGTAACTTTTTTTCTAAATATTCTTGCATTTGAGGGTGTATTTGTTTTAATTCTATCTTGTCTATACATTTTTTTGCATTAACTTTGTATTTTTGTTTTTTTTCATCAAAAATAACAGGGACAAAACAAAAGTGAATATGAGGACTTGTTTCGTCTAAATGGACATAGGCAGAAACAACATTTTCTTTTCCATATCTATTTTCCATAAAGTTATAAGCTTCTCTAAAAAACAATTGTTGATTTCCAGTGTAATCGGAAGGAATAGTAATAACCCACGAAACAAGCCAATTAACATCTTTTCTTTTTAAGATTTTGTATTCTTCACATCTATTTTTCATAAATTCATAATCAGTCATATCTTTATGTTTTGGTGCAAGGTTATAGTTTAAGTGAGTTTTTGAATGGTCTATTTCTTGATTTTTATAAGTCCTATTTGGATCACTTCTATCACAATGTACTAATATATTTCCTGACTGATTTCTTGTAAATTTTTCACAATTCATTCTTTCACCTCCAGCGACTGACTTATTATAACACAAAATTTTTGGTGTAGCAAGTTATACCAAAATATTTTTCTTGTGAAAAAATTATTGGTAAACTTTCAGGGGAATATCCCCTTGACCTCTGTTCTGCAGAAATAAAAAAACACACTTAAAATGTGTTTGATTTTTTTCTGCAGAACATACCTATACTAAAGTATAGGTATGTAGGGGCTAATCTCGCCCCTACGAAAATATTACATATTTTCTACCCTAGAGCTACCGCATTTTATCAATAAAAAAGATTTTATTGATAAAATTTGCTTTAATCTTCTTTTAGTTCTTCTGGTAAATGTTTTAAAGCAAATTCACAAGCAGAACATACGAATCCATTGAAACTATATTGTTTTATAGATTTATCTTTATTTGCTTTTTCTATTACTTTGTTTATATTGTTATTTAATTCTTCAGAAAAACGAATTGATTTTATAATATTACTTTCTCTTGATTTTTGTAATTCAAAAGTTTCCAAAACTACACCCCTCTTGTTATTTTACAATGTTTTCCTTTTTATAACACAGAAAGGTTTTATAAAATATAACCCAAGTGAGTTACAAAAGCTGAAAATATTATTGATTTTTAGCTTTTTCTTATATATAATAAAAAAGTACCGCATTTTATAGGGTACTAATCATCATCAATATTACTAGGATTGAATAAGGAAGAATTGAAAAATTGCTCGAGAGTTATTCCAAATCCTAAACAGATATAATAAAGTGTTTGAGAATTTGGAGTTTTACACCTGCTCTTTAAAATGCCTCTTATTGTGGCAGGATTTATTCCAGCAGATATTCCTAACATATTTACATTCATTTCTTTTTGTTGCAACAGTTCTTCAATCCTTGTTTTTATAGCATAAGATAAAGTCATTTTAATTATCACCAATATTAGAATAACAAATTTTTATGCTTTTTATGCGTCGAATTTGACGCATAAAATTAATATTGTTAAAAAGTCCTATAAAATGCGTAATTTTTACAAAAGATTGGAGGGATTAGAGAAAGTGAAAAAGACTGGGCTTACTCGTAAAATTGATGATTTAGGAAGGGTAAATATTCCAAAGGAAATTAGAGATGATTTTTGTTTATTGGAAGGCGATGCAATGACTTTTTGTGTAGAAGGAAGAAGGATAATAATGGAAAAATATGAGAAGTCTTGCTGTATGTGTAGGAGCGAAACGGAATTAGTAGATTTTGAAGATTCAAAAGTTTGTAAGAAATGTTTAAGAAAGATTTTTAGTAGTTTTGAAGAAATATTAAAAAAAGATAGTGTTGAAAAAAGTGGTAATTTGTAGTATAGTTAGATAGTCCTTTGGACAAATCCCTTTAAGAGAGGGGGTGTGTATATGTCTGGCTATATGTTGGTATGGATTTTACTTCAGAAAATTGAAAAATTGGAAGAAGAGTTAAAGAAGTACCAGGACAACAAAAATAAAAACTAAATTTTAGTTCAGAGTAGTTCTCCCTACTCTGTTTTTTTATTTTTTTGCAAAAAAAAGAGATATGCGTTTCTCCCCACATATCTGGTGTGCTTAATGTTGGCTATATGTTTAACAATTAAGCTAATAGTATTATAACACTTTTATTATTATATGTCAAATAATCTTTTTTATTCGAAATTATGATTTTATTTTTGTTAAAATCGATTTTAAGCGACTTTTTAATTTAAAAGGTGTAACTTTATTTCTTTTTTATATAAAACGGGGGGTGAGCGAGGTACGAGCGAAGGAGGGGGTGTCCCCCTAGTGTACCGACCTTATAGCTAGACTGTATAAGCGATAGCAATAAATTTAAAATTGGATCTTGTTTTTTTGCGGTAGTTTTATTATTTTTGCAGAAAAATATATTCGTTTTTAATGAAAAGAAAAAAATAATAAGTGTAGTTGTTTGTAAGGGAAAAACAAAAATTGTTGAAAACAAATAAAAAAATGTCATAAAAAATCGTTGACATTTTTTAAAATTTCATATATTATCATTTTAGTTTTATAAGAGAAAAAAATAAAACCTTTCGACTCGCACTCGAAAGGCAATAATTCTGAAGGTATCTTCAAAAACACTACCTTCGATATAATTATTTTAACTAAATTATAGTATTTTGTCAATACAAAATTGTATAAAAGTAAAAAAAATTGTATGGAAGTTAAAAGAGATTAAGAGAATTTTGCCAAAAAGAGAGTGTCAAAAAGAAAGGACACTCTCTTATTTTTATTCAAAATTAAATATTAGCACAAAAGAAGAATCATTGTGCAGGTGGAGAAAATGCAAAGTAACTGACATCTTTAAAAATAAGGTTATATGGTGTGAACGAGCCAATGCAGAGAGTCGTTTCGTATTACTTATATTTTAGTAGTGTAAGTTGTGCGTCAGCAGGAACTCATACAAATCGAAAACCTGCAATATAAAAAGAATTTGGGGTGGAAAGTTAAAGAGGATTTACAACTGAAGATATGGATTAACTTGTATTGTCTAAAAAGACTATGTTGTATCAAGCTGAAATGTTTGAACTTTACTAACTATAAGCAACCGAGCGACTGACGGTATTATTTTTGAGGTAAAGTAATTTTAAATTAAATGGGATTACTTTGCCTATTTCACTCCCTCGCTCCTTCTGGTATTGCTATATTAATTTTAAAAGTAAGATAAATTTGGATATTAATTGCACTAAATTCAAATTTTGTGCAATGATTTATAAGTTTTTTATAATATTAGTTGTAAAATAGTATGTAATATGTTATAAATAGTTGTAATGTTTACAGTAAAGTTGTTGTAAAATTGACAATAGGAAGGAGAATAAAGATGGATAAAGATAGTTTGGTTAATGAAGTTATTGAATATATGAAAGGCAAAGATGACTTGACTGTTTCTATGTTACAAAGAAAATTTAAAATAGGTTATAGTTTAGGTAGTGAGATTTTAGATATTTTAGAAAAAAGAGGTTATTTGATTACTGATGAAAAAACAGGTATAAGAAAAGTTTTTAATAATAATGTTAATGAGGGAAATTATATATATTCAGCTACTGATATAAAAGATAGTTTTGGTTTTAATCAAGGAACTTTTTATAATAGATTATACGAAACAGGGATAAGATTAGAAAACAAGGATTATAATATTAACTATGCGAAGAAGGATTTAGATACAGGGAAAATAATGTTTAATCAAAAGGCTTATGACTTGTTATCTAAATATAAAGATACCTGTAAAAATGATGTAAATGTTGTCAATAATATTGTAAATAGTGATGTAATCTCTTTACAAGTACATAATGAGGTAGTAGAACTTTTGAAAAAGCAAATTGAAGATAAAGATAGAGAAATTAATAATTATTTAGATATTATTTCGAAGAAAGATATTCAGATAGATAATTTTCAAGAACAAAATAGAAATTTTCAAGTTTTAATTAAAGAAAAAGAACAAAAAATAGTACAGTTAGGTACTATTGAAGATAATAAGAAATGGTGGGAATTTTGGAAGAAGGATATAAAAAAAGAGTAGAAAAAATACTCTTTTACATTTCTGGTTCATAATCATTTTCTTTTTGCTTTTCTTCGCTTCTTTCTATTTTTTGAATACTAATTCCTTGCTTTTCAAAGTATTTTATATCTTCTAATAATTGTTCTTGATTTTTATTGTAGTAATCATATTCTTTTCTAAATTGTTTTACATTTTTTAATATTTTATGAGGTTCAAGTCCTTTTCTAAATTGATATGATATAAAACTTATTGTAGCTACAAGTTTGAATTTCATAATCCTTTCTGATATTTTATCCCAGAAAGAAGGTTTATCTTTTTCTTGTTCAATTGTAGTATTTTGCATTTCTAGTATCCTTGCATTGTTTCTTTGCTTTTCTTTTTCAAATTCTTCAGCTAGTTCTTTTCTTTGTTTTTTATATTTAATCTCTAATTCTGAAATACTTTCTTCAATATAGTCTTTT
>CANSRG010000078.1 GCA_947649355.1 uncultured Mycoplasmatota bacterium
TTTTTTCATTTTTATAAAAAAAAACTGCTAACAAATTTACTTTGTCAACAGTCTGATAGTAAATAAATTTTACTATTTTAACACTCTATAAAATCCATTTTCATTGCGGCGCATGACTTCTAATGAATCAAGAAGTTCAAAAACTTTCTTCTTATCTTTTGGAAACATTACATGTCTTCCACTCAAAGAATAAAAAGATAGTATGGCTTCTCGAAGAGAAAGTGGTAACTTACGTGCTTTTTTACTTCTTAAAAAGGAAATAACATCTTCTATAGACATCATAGAGAAAGAAACATATTCTTGTGTATCAGAATTTTTTTGAAATTCATACTTTTTTACACTAAGCATAAAACTAGTTAAAGTATCCATAATCCACTCTTCACTATAATATATTTTTAATTGATTAGCAATTTTTTGAGGAGAAAGCCTTACAAAAGAATTTTGACCAAAATAAAGCTCAAAAATTTGATACGCAATATCTTTATCTCCCATAAATGGAAAATTAGGACTTTCCATAGCTTCTTTTACAATATCAAAATTAAATTTAGAAGTATCAGGATTATGAATAAGTTCATGAAGATAAAATTCCAAAAAATCAAATGTATTTTTAACACTATCATAAGAAACATGATATTTACATGCAATGTCTTTTTTAGACATTTTATTTTTATAAAATTCAATAAGAAATATTTGCTGAGACTTACAAAAATATTTTAAATTTGGTTGAACATCTACTTCAAAATTTAAAATACCATCAATTTCTTTATTTTGATATTTAAATATTTTTACCATTGCATTATAATACTTTTTACGTAAATTCTTTGAAGAATCATTAAATATACTTTCTAATTCCTCTAAAGTTTTAAACGGATAACCTTGAAAAGAAAATAAATAACAAATTAACTCTTTTTCAAAATCTGTTAAAGGGATATGTACATCACTTAAATATTTTTCTAATTCTTTTCTTGGCATAAAACATAAATCTTTACGAAGTAAATTTACTTTTTTTAATTTTAAATTTTCAATATTTTTTGAAATACGCGAATGAACCACATCAGAAGAAACTTCAAAACGACGAGCAATTTCACTTTGCTTTAATTTTTCTTTAGAAGGATTAAATCCATAGAAATAAGATAAATATTTTTGATCATTAAATGAAACAATTGACTCACTTGGATGTTTATTTAATTCTTCCAAAATATCTTCTTCTGTTAAAGAGACATCACGAATCAAAAACTTTGGAAAATACAAATTAAATTTTTTTACTAATTGATTCATTTTCTTTTTATCAATTTTTTCTTTTAGAATAATTTCATCATTATCTAATAGTTTTATATATTTCAAATACAAAATTTCTTGTTCTTTTTTTGTAAACCGCTTTTCTTCTACTTGGAAAAAAAGTTTTAATTGAGTCTCATCAATTCGTGTTGGTAAAAGAATAGAAAAACGATATAAATCAATTTTTCGAATCCAATCATAAATAAAATCAGATAACTCTGTCGTAGTTAATTTACAATCAGAAAACTTTTTTAAAATATCTTCATAAGAAAGTGAATCTTGAAAATAAGAAATTAAAATTTGTCTTGTTTCTTCTTCAATTGGAAAAATTGGATTGTTTAAATAAGATAAATATACATCATTTAAAACATTTCTTTTTAAAGATTTCCCAATATAAATATTTTTAGCTTTTTGCTTCGCATTAGCAACAAGAAAATCGAAGTTTTCTTCTTTTGGATAAGAAACAATATCAAAATAACAATCTAATACTTCTCGCTCTTTAGAATCTAAATTAGGATGATTACGAATGCTTATATATTTTTCTTTCGTAAAACTGTTATCCAAAAAAGATGGAAGAGAAAATTTTAATTTTTCCATATCTTGAACAAACCACATTTTACTTTTTAAACAAGAACTTGTTGGATAAATCTTTTTAAAATCATCTTTTTCTTTCATTCCAAAAAGATATGTTTCTATAAAAAGTTGTTGTTCTTCATTATAACGATTTTTATGTTCCATAAATGTAGAATATAAGTAAGAATAAGAAGAAATAGGTAACCCAAATAATTCATGATTCACTCTTGCTTCTAAGTCTTCTAAAGTCATAGATGTTTTCTGTGGAACTTGAAAATATTTTTGTAATAAGAATTGCTTTTTGGAAGAAAACAACTTCATTTCATCCACAGAAGGAGAAAATGAATATTTTTCATTTAAATAAATATCAAAAAGAGACAAGTGATAACGAGACAACTGCTTACTTTGAAACTCTAAAAAAGAACTATTCATTTTAGCTTTCTCTTTTTCTTCTAAAATTTGTAAAAGATGATTTAATTCTTCTAATGATACTTGAAGAATAGCACAAAGATGAGATAAAGAATAAGAATTTTTTTCTACATAACGAAGAAAATAAAGTTTTCTTTCTAATTCGGTGAAATCATCTTTTAAATACAAATATTTTAAAATATCATTAGGAGAAATTGGGTAAGGATTTAATAAATTTAAATCTCCATAATTATCTTCTAATTTTTTCATTACTTGAATATATTTTGTTTTATCTTCACCAATATATTGTTTCACTTCTTCTAAAAATGACTTTCGAAGCGCAAATAAATAACAATCTTTTACTTGAAAATAATGAGCAATTTTAGAAAAAGTAGTTTTAGTATCCGAAAAGTATTGATGATACATTAAATAAAAATCTCGTGGAGAAAGCACTTCTTTTAACACTAATAACAAATTTCTAGTATCAAGTTCTATTAAAGCATCATTATAAGAAGAATCTTCTAATACAACCAACTCTTCAAATTCTCCATCTTCATCATCTAAGATTTTTTTATTCAAACTATATTCTGATTGAAGTCGTGATACTTCCATTTTTATAGAACTTAATTTTTTTTCATTTACTTCTAACAAATCGCAAAAAAATGAATCATTAGTAAAAGAACCATTTTCTTTATACTCCTCACATAATTTTAAATACTGCTTTGCTTTACTAGAAAGATTCTTATAACAAGTATTTTTAGAAATATAACGAAGTATAGCACCTGTAACAGAATAAGTCGCATAAGTAGAAAAAGAAGCTTTAGAAGAATCAAATCGCGGAATAATTTTTAATAATTCAATATTTCCTTCTTGAATTAAATCTAACAAATCAAAGTTACCAAATTCATTAAGATATTTTTCTGCAAGAGAAATAACAAGCGGTTGATAACATTTTATAAGTTTTTCAAGTGCATCCTTATCTCCATCTTTACACCGAATAAATAAAGTTTCTTGCTCTTCGTTAGAATAAATAAAACAATTTTTAAAATCATTAAAATATAGACTTTGAGAACTCAAACTAGACATAAACACAAACCCCTTTAAAATTAACGTGAACTACTATACCAAATTTCTTATAAAAAAGCAAGTCACAAAAAATTCAATAAGAAATATGACAAAATAATGAATTAAATAAAAAAATATTGTAGAAAAGATAGGTACTTAAAATGATTTAGAAATTTAAATGATATATGGAAAAAAAGCATGAACTAATCCATATAATTATTATGTTTGTTTATAAAGCAAGCATATATACGAACTTTGTAAAAGTAGATTACTTTGACACCCATCTCATACATTTTCTATTAAATAAATTTATGAATATATTCTTTAGTAATTTTTATATAATGCTTTTATACGATTAAATAAAAAAAGAAAGAAGTGTATCAAAACTTCCTCTATACTTACTTCTTTATATTATTCAACTCTCCATGGATCATTTATGGTTCCACTTCCTAATTTTAAACTACCAGATCGTAGATTCAAAACTGGACGTACACCATCAGCAGTATTTACAGGGCTGCTGAGAGCAGCAGAGCCATACGAAGACACACTTCTTACACGAGAAGTGTATCTATCATAATTATCTGGCGACATTGTCCAATAAGAATTTCCTGTGTATAAGTAATTTTTATTATTATCAGAAGAGCCACCACCTGCTATATAGGCTTCATCATTATTTATAAGTCCTATTGGATATTTTAAATCCCCATTTCCTATTACTTTATCATTTAGGGTAAATCGGGCATTTTGCTCTTTACATGTAAGTCGTACTCCATTACTAACACTATGCCATCTATATTTTGTTTTCTCTGGTCCATAGCCTAGTTGAGTATAAGAACTTTCTGTATTACTTCCTAAACTCCTGTCATTACAATAATACGCATCGGCTAAATATTTTTCATATTCACTTCCTAGAAAATGACTTTCATACCATGTATCTAAATATGCTTTTATTGTACTATCGTTAGTATTTGTCTGTGCTTTCTCCTTAGTTGTTGTTCCATAAGTAATATATTTATAATAGATAGTATTGTAATCTCTTGTATCAATCAAAGAAATCCTTGTTACATGATTAAGATCTTGACATGTCTCTGTACTACTTGTACTTCTACAAGTATATAATCCTACTACTTCATCAGATAACTCACTTCCAAGTACTCCTTTAACTTCTCCTGATAACTGAAATCTATCGGTACTTTCATTATAGGTATATTCCGTTCCATAATACAAAGTTGTTGTTTTATTTTGAAAACTATAATCAGATTCTGTACTTGCTTCTACTACTCCATCTCTATTTCCATACATATACCCTACTCCAGCATTGTCATAACGAATATTTGAATTGCTAGATTCTTGTATATTATCTTTCTTCCAATAATAATTATATGGGATTTCTCCTATTTGACTATATTTTGTAGTAGAATCATTATATCCATTTGATAATACTTCTTCTTTATTTTCTAAAGAGTC
>CANSRG010000079.1 GCA_947649355.1 uncultured Mycoplasmatota bacterium
TTTTTTCAAAAAAAGACAAATAAGTAACTTTTTTACCTATTTGTCAACAGTCTGACCTTTGATATTTTACTATCAAAGGGTTAGTCTTCTTTTGTTAAAGTAATGCCTTGTAAAGATTTTCCTTTTTTATTTATTTCTTTTTTTATTTCAAGATTTTTAAGCCATTTTGTAAAAATATTTATGAAAACCATAATCGCGACAATAATATAAATAATATCAATGATTAAACTCCATATTTCTAAGGCATAAGGTATTTCTACTATTGTAAATACACTCTCTCCTAAATTTCTTATTAAAATAAAAGGAATTTTAATGAGACAGATAAAGAAGATTAGCACTAATAAATCAATAATTATTTTTATATTTTCTTTCTTGCTGTTATGAGACATGCTTTCTACTATGTTATGGATTCCTTCAAACAATTCTTCTAGATGTTTATAAACCCATCCTTTTTTTGTCATTATTTTTTGAGGATTGATACCTCGATTTAAAAAAATTTCTTTTTGGATTTTTTCTATAGAAGTTATATTTTTTTCTTCTTCTTTTAATTGTTCAAAAGTATTTTCTAATTTTTTTAACTCTTCTTTTTTTGCATCTTCTGTTAATAGGTCTAATTTTTTTTCTATTAAGGATAACCACTCTTCTTTATTCATATTTATTTCCTTTCTATTATTACATTTTGATAAAGATTATTCTTTTCCTTTATTATATCTACTACAATGTCTTCTTTTACTATTTCTCTATATTTTCCTATTTTTATTATATCCTTATTTTCTTTTCTTATTGTATTTTTTTCTAAGCTAATCAATAAATATGGTTTTTCTTGTTCTAATTCTAATACATCGTCTTGTAATTTATCTAAGACAATCTCTTCTTTTAAAAATAAAACTGGCGTTCCTTCTTTTAATACCCCTAAATAATTTATAGTTTGTTCTTTTTCGATAGGCGCTAAAATTCTTTTTGGAGAAACTTTTAAAATATTTGTAGTAATCTCTTTTGCTCCTTTAAAGAAAACATTACAATCTCTTTTTAAAATAGTCTCTTCTATTTCTTTTAATTTATCTATTTCTTTTTTGATAGAATTTAAACATTTTTCTACTGATGTTATATCAATATTTTTAAAGTATTTTACTTTTATCATAATATTATTTGGATTATGCATTAAATTTATAAAAGTTTCAATATTCTTTTTAAATTTTTCTTCGTTATCGTGAACAATATTTTTTAGAAAATAAAATATCTCTGTTAATAAATCTTGTTCTTTTTTTGGACGTTTTAAAAATGATTGTTCTAAATCTTTCATTAGTTTCTCATAGCTAATTTCTTGTTCTTTATTTTCTTTTGGCTCTTTTATTTTTGGCTCTTCCATTTTTATATTGTCAAACTCTAAAAAATAATCTCCAATTGTTCTAATATCTAAATCTTTTATAACCGAATATTTTTCTTCTATGCGATTTTTTTCATTTTCTTGAAAATGTTCATAAGTGACTATTTTACTTAAACTACTTTTTTCTTCTATTTCTTTAAAAATCTCTTCAAACTTTATTTTCTTTCGAAGTTTTTTCTTTTTTTCTGTTTCTCTTTCTTTTATATACTTTATTTTTTCTTTTGTAATATCTATTTGTAATGGAATCTTTATTAGTTCATATTTATTTTTTAGTAATCCCTCTTCAAGTTCTAAAGTTTCTAAATATTCTACTAAAGAATAAATATTTTCTTCTAATGAGTCTTTTTCTTCTGTGTTTTCAATTTCTTTTTTTAATAGTTCTAATTCTTCTTTAAAAGATACATCTTCTTGTTCTATTTTTATTTTATTCAAAATCCTTTTTGGGGTTTTATCATACTCAGTCATTAGTGTTCTTAATTCATTTTGTTTTTCAATGTATTCATTCGTTAAATTCACTAAATTTTGATATGTAATTGTTTGGATTTTAAACTTTTCTTCTATTACATTTAATAAAATATAAATCGTTCTTTTTAATTTGTAAATCCATTTTTTTTCTTGTTCCTTTTCAAAATTTTTCTTTTTAAGACTTTGATCAATATCTTTTTGCTCCTCTTTTGATACTTCTGTACCATCTTTTTGGAAAGTAATTTTAGGATTTTTCTTTTCATAATTATCAAAAACTATTTCTATTTGGCTTTTTAGTCCTTTTCTTTTATACCAACTAAAATTACTTAAAAAATCTTCTGCGTCTTTTAGTGAAGTAGGTAGAAAACATCTTGTTAAAAATCCATAAAAAGGATGTTTATAAGTATAGACAAATCCTAGTTCTTCATTATTCTCATATAAAAAAGGTTCTTTTTTTAAAGAATAAAAACCATATTTTGTTCGCAATTTTTGTAATTCTTCTTTTGTCACTTTCTTAGCCCCTTTATTTTTTTTCATTATATCATAATTTTATTCAATATGATATAATCTTTTTATATGGAGGTTATTATGCGAGTTACTGTAATCAATAAAGAAAAAAAAGGAAGTCCTTTTTTTCGAACTTTTTTACTTCTTTTACTAGGAATAATTCTTACTTTTCAATCCACTAGTTTTGTTACTTTCCTTTTTACTATGCTAGGAGTAGTAATACTATCTTTCGGATTCTCTAAATTATGGAAATATTTTTCACTAAAAAAACAAAAAGTTTATTCTAATGAGCTTTTATCATCTTCCATTTTATGGAATCTTCTTGGATTACTGATTATTCTTTTATCTAGCTTTTTTGCCAATGCAATTCAAGTTGTAACTGGAATTTGGTTAATTTTTCTTGCTGGGGCTAAATTAAATTCTGCTTTGATTTTAAAAAGTTATAAACATAAATTTTTTACAGAATGTATTAGTTCTTTTCTACTTTTTCTTTTAGGTATTTATACTCTTTTTGCTCAAAATGTAGTATTTATATTTCTTGGTATAGTTCTTATTCTTTATGCTATATTTGATTTTGTAAAATTATTTTCTCAAAAATGAATGTAATTTAAACTGTTGACAAAAAAAGTCAGCAGTTTTTAAATATCAAAAAAAAAGATACCAAAAGATATCTATAAAACTCCAGTCCATGATTCATGTGTTGGTTTGTTTGCTGGACAAATTAAAAACATATCTTGAACATTGGCATCACTCGCATAAACAAAATTATCTCCATAATTTATGGTATTTAGTTTACTACAACCCCAAAACATCTGATAAAAGCCGCTAAGACGTTCAGTTCCTTGAACTTGACTCGTATTAAAATTACTTAAATTTAACTCAGTTAAACTGCTACATCCAGAAAATATACCACTCATATTTGTTACATTTGTAGTATTAAGTGGACTTAAATCCAAATTAGTTAAACTACTACAGCTAGAAAACATACTACTCATATTTGTTACATTTGTAGTATTAAGTGGACTTAAATCCAAATTAGTTAAACTACTACATCCAGCAAACATACGCCTCATATTTGTTACATTTGTAGTATTAAGTGGACTTAAATCCAAATTAGTTAAGCCACTACAGCCCAAAAATACACCAGTCATATCTGTGACATTTTCAGTATTAAAATTACTCAAATCTAATGAAGTTAAACTGCTACACCAAGAAAACATAGAAGACATATTCGTTACATTTGAAGTATCAAAATTACCCAAATCTAATGTGGTTAAACTTTTACATCTATTAAACACATAACTCATATCAATTACATTTATAGTATTAAAACTACTTACATTTAATGCGGTTAAATTACTACAGTCATTAAACATCATAAACATACTTGTTACATTTGAAGTATTAAAATTACTTAAGTCTAAGTCTGTTAAACTGCTACATCCATCAAACATACCACTCATTCTTCTTACTTTGCTTGTATCTATGTATCTCATACCTTCAATAGTTTCTAATTTTGTGAAATTATAAAATAAATAATATCCATCTTGCAAATATAATTTTTCATTACTTTGTAAATAGACAGTATATGTGGTTTCCTCTTCTTCATTTAGTTTAGGATTTTCTACTATATAACTTATTACACTTTTATCTTGTGTACTCGATTCATCAAAACTTGCAATAGCTCCTTCAATTGGCTTTAATTCATCTTCTATAATAAGTTTTGTTATTTGACCTCTATATTGCCATAGACCATTTGAATCATTACTAGAAACACTTCTTAGGGTTCCACTAGCAAGTGGAGCTTCATCTATATAACTAGTCGTTACAGTTACTTTACTTTTAAATACACTATTCATGATTGTTTCATCTGCTGGAGTATTTTTATCTAGCCATAGTCTTAATGTAAAATTCTTGGTCTCATTGGCATTTAAATAACTTTTCTTTAATTTATATGCTGTACTTGCATTTTCTAGTGTTTTCTGTACTACTTGATTAGTTGTTAATAAGTTTGGGTTTTCTTCATCTAACATTGATTTGATATAACTATACTCATTCATGGTACTATCATTTAATACTTCTAAGTTGATTTGATAGGCAGCTAAATCATTACATGTATTTGTTATCGTAAATTCATATGGTGTTAGAGTTTTGCCTACATTATCTTCTATTGGATAAGCTTTTCCTATTTGAATGGGATTTGCGTCCGTAAACTCTACTTTAAAGCATCCAACAGTTAAACTATTTTCTCCTGTTTGGACATGTGTTACTTGCCATATTGCAAAACTCGCTCCTACTACACAAAATATTCCTATTAGTATTCCTATTACTAACAATTCTTTTTTCTTTTTCATATGAACCAACTTCCTTCTCCTAGTATGTTC
>CANSRG010000080.1 GCA_947649355.1 uncultured Mycoplasmatota bacterium
GAAATAATTTCTATTCAATTATTGATTGAATGCATAGGTATGAGTCAAAATTCAGGTTATAAATTTCTAAGTAAAAATTATCCAAACTTAGTAAATTATGTAGAACGTTCACGCTTTAATAGACTAATAAATTCATTATTTACTGTCATAAAGGCTATACGCAAAGCAATGCCTAGAAATGAACTATGCCAATATAAAATAGTAGATAGTTTTCCTATCGTTGTAAACAAATTTGGAAGAGCATATTTTGGACGTAGATTAAGAGAATATTCAAGTTATGGATATTGTGCAAGTAAAAAGGAAAAATATTATGGAATGAAAGTACATACAATTACAGATTTAAATGGAAATCCAATTGATTTTCTATTAACAAAGGCTAATGTAGATGATAGAGAAGCGTTACATGAGTTATGTGATATGCTACATGTAGATATTTTATTTGGTGACAAAGGTTATGTTGGAGAGATAAATGATGAATTGAAAAATGAGAAAGGTATTAAGTTATATGCATTAAAAAGAAGTAATAGTAAAAATCCATTACCAAAACCATTTAGAAATTTAATTTCAAAATTACGAAGAAGAATAGAATCTACTTTTAATCAACTGATAGAACATTTTGATATTGAAAGAGTTAGAGCTAATTCTATATTAGGACTTTCTACAATGCTAGAAATCAAATTTCTTTGTTTTAATATTCTTGCTTTTATTGGTGGTTCTACTGCCATTTCTAATGTATTAAATTTCAACTAGCACAACGCGTTATTTTATAAAAAATTAGTTACAGTTTTGTGACTGCCATTATGAAAAGAGCGAAATATTACTAAAAATTTTTCACCCTTTTATATTTTTACAGGAATTCCATCAAAAGCAGACTTAATGGCATCCATTACATTAACACCATTTTTCTTATAAGTAAGTATACAACTTTTTATAATTGCATATTCTTTAGCACTTTCTACACTTCTAAATTTTCCTATCTTCTGTTTTATTTTTGCTCCTCTTTGATCTACTTCAGCTTGACTATTTGTTGCGGGTACATTGAAATCATGTAGAAAATAAAGTATCTGTTCTTTTTCATCCTCATCTTCAAACCTAGCTAATAGTTTTCTTTCCTCTTCATATACTGGATTTTTATCTTTACTAGATTTCATCCATTCTCGTTTCCAATAATCAAAAATACTATCATATTCATCATATAATTTTCTTAATTCTTCCTCAGTAAATTCTTTAATTCCTTTCTTTATTTTTTGCTTACGAAGATGAATGCATTTCTTGAAGAATTTTTCCATTCTTTTCGCATCTTTATGGGCAACAAAATCATATACTCCTTTTATATAACGCAAAATGTGAGAGCAACATTGAGATAAAAGAATACCTAGTCCATTGAATACATCTGTTCCATCTTTTACAATAATCCCTTTATAATCAGATAGTATTGTATGTTTTTTCCAAGACTCTCTATCCTTTTTCTTACTAATCCACAATCTACTATATTTATCATTACATACACATAAATCATTGTAAGATGTTCCATTTACTTTGATGGAACTATCATCACAATTAAGGTAATAAGATTCTGTGAGATTACTTTCTATATTTGAGATTACTGGTTTAAGATTATGTGATAACTTTTTATTCCAACTAAGAAGTGTACTTTTTGATATTGTTACACCACCATTTGTAATATTTGATATAAATCTTACAATTCCATCTGTTGAATTATAAATATCATTATTCATACATACGCAAATAGTTTTTAAATTACTACCATACTGAATTGCTCTATTATGATTTTCAGGTATATTAAAAGTACCATCTTCGTTAGGATAGTATCTATATTCAATAACTTGTTTTACTATTTTTATATCTAAAACTTTTATTGCTCTGTATTCTTTATTTTCATTTTTTAAATTTTTATTAATCTCAATAATTTGATATTCTACATTACCAGAATTTATAAATTGCTCTAGTTTTTCTTTTGATAGATTCGTACTTGAATTTCCTTTAGGTTTTCCAGGAAAATTTATCGATTTTTTACGACTATTTGTTATCACTTTTTTGTATCCATTTGTACTAGATGGTTTACTTGAATTACTACTATCTTTCTTGTTAGATGCACGTAATCTTAAAATTTCTCCTTTTAAATCTTTATTTTCCTGTTCAAGTTTTGAAATGGTATTTTTTAATTCTTTGTTTTCAGCTTTTAAAGAAGATATTTCTTTCTGATAAGCTTTTTCTTTTTTAACAAAATCACTTTTTAATTGATCAATTACATCATATGCTTTATCTAATTTAGCTTCTAACTTTTCTATTTTTTCTAGTGCTTTAAATAACTGTTTACTAATTTCACTTTCTATTCCTTTTGTTGTCATTTATACCATTCCTATCTTCTTCTATATTAACATTTTTTTCATTTTTCTCAAAATTAAAATAACAATTACTTTACATAACTGTTATTTTTTCTTTCTAGTCACAAAACTGTAACTAAATAAAAGGTAGTGATTGCAATGACATCAAAAGGATATATCGATGATTTTTATAAACAATTTGAAGGTCTAAATAAAAAATTAGATAAAGCAAATTCAACAATATCACAGTTATCATTAAATAATTCCATTTTATTATCAGAAGTAAAAGAGTTAAAACAAAAATTAAATGAAAAAGATAACATGATAGCAGAATTAGTTTTAGAAATAGAAAGATTAAAAAATAATAATAAAAAAGATAGTTCTAATTCTTCTAAACCATCTGGAACTAATGGTTATAAAAAAGTTGTTACAAATAATAGAAAAAAATCATCTAAATCAAAAGGTGGACAAATAAATCATCCAGGTTCAACATTATCATAACGTATGAATATGACATTCAGATTAAAAAAGTTGTTATCAAACATGTGTATTATCCAAATGAACAAACAAATATAATTTCAAGTCCTGTATTTTATGGAAATAATGTTAAGACATTATGTTCTTTGTTGTACATGAAAGGTTCTTCATATGATGCAATAAAAGCATTTATTGCTGAAGCAACAGATGATTCATTAAATATTTCAAAAGGTACAATATATAATTGGAATGCCAAATTAGCCGAAATATTAGAAACTTCAGAATATGAGAAAATTAAGGAAAAACTTCTTAATAGTTTAGTACTACATGTAGATGAAACTCCAATAAAAATAAATGGAGAACAATATTATATTCATAACATTTCTAATGAAGAGTATACATTACAATATGTAAATAAAAAACGAGGAATAGATGCAATAAAAGAATTTGGTTTTTTAAAGAAATATAAAGGAATATTAGTACATGATCATTTTTCTATGTATTACCAATATGGTACAGGAAATGCAGAATGTAATGTTCATACTTTAAGATATTTAAAAGGTGTTACTGATTTTACAGAACATAAATGGGCAAAAGAATTAAGTAATTTACTGTTAGAAATGAAAGCCAGAAAAAAAGAACTTATTGAAGAAGAAAAAGAGAATATGGAAATAGATGAATATGAGCAATTCAAGGAAAAATATTTAACCATACTAAAGAATGGCCAAAAAGAATATAAAAGTGATTTAAAAACAAACTCATACAGAGAAGAAGAAAGAAAATTATTAGCAAGGCTTGAAAAATTTGTAGATAATCACTTATTATTTTTAAAAAAATTCTTTGTCCCTTTTAGTAATAATAGAGCAGAAGCAGATTTACGATTTATAAAAATAAGACAAAAAATTGGAAAATTTAGAAGTGAAGAAGGTGCTCATAATTTTGTTATCATAAGAAGTTGTTCATCAACTTATTCAAAAAAGAAAATAAGTGTAAAGTCGGCAATTACTTTAGCCTTTGAAAATAAAATGAAAACAGATAGATTTTTGAAGTCTACCTGATTTTTCTTTACTCATCTATCTGAACTGTAACTAGAAAAAAATTATATTTTAAACAATTTAGTGAAAAAAATATAAAAAATATGTTATAATTGAATTGTTTAGTTGCCTGTGTGGCGAAATTGGTAGACGCGCACGACTCAAAATCGTGTGGTTTATAATCATGTCGGTTCGAGTCCGACCACAGGCACCAGTAAGCAATCTGTCCAGACTTTTATAGTTTAGGACTTAAATATATAAG
>CANSRG010000081.1 GCA_947649355.1 uncultured Mycoplasmatota bacterium
ACTATTTCAATAATTATCACTTTTTGTATCTACACACACTATTTGACAATTATCCCTTTTAAAAAGAGAAAAAAGAATGTTTTTACCATTCTTTCTATATTTTTCTTTACAATGTGTTATCATTTTTTCAATCATGTTTTCTTGACTATTATATTTATTTAATTGGCATTCTATCTTTTTGACAGATTTCTTTTTTATTTTGTAATTTCACTATTACTTTTTTCGATTTCTATCTTTACACTTTCTCCATTTAAATCATATGTTGTTTCTAAATTTTCTTTTAAAAGAATTTCTATTGCTAATGTTTCCTCTTTCATATACATTTCAAAATTTTGTAATACTTTTTTAAAAGTATCAGACCCTTCATAATATATTTTTATACGATCTGTTACTTCTAAATTTTTGGTTTTTCTAAGTTGTTGTACTTTACTTACAAATTCTCTTGCAATTCCTTCTAATATTAGACTTTCTGTTCTTTCTGTATTTAATATTAAGAATAAGTTATTTTCCATAGATACTGGAAATCCTTCTTTCGCTTCTACTCTTATTTCTACCATATTTGGTGTAACTATTATAGTTTCTTCATTCATTTTAATTTCGATAGACGTTCCTTTTTCTAGGTTCATAATTTTTTCTGTTTCTAAGTTTTCAAGAATTGTTTGGAATTCTTTCATATGTGAACCAAATATTTTTCCTACTTCTTTAAAATTTGGTAAAACTCGAAAATTCATATATTCACTTAAATCTTCAATAAAGATTACTTTTTTAATATTTAATTCTTCTTTGATAAGAGGAATAAATTCTTTTACTTCACTTTCTTTTCTTCCATCTAGATAAATACTTTCTAGTGGTTCACGAACCTTTATTTTTACTTCTTCACGAAGATTTCTTCCAAGACGAATGATATCTCTTATTTGATCCATTTTTTGTTCTAAGGTATCATTTATTAAAGTATTATTGCACTCTGGGTAAGATGCAAAATGAACACTTTCTTCGTTTGTAAGATTTCTATACATTTCTTCTGAGATAAATGGTGTGATTGGCGCTATCAATTTACATAGTCCTTCTAATACTTCATAAGTAGTTTTATAAACTGATTTTTTTGAATTATTTTTTTCTTTTTGCCAAAATCTTTTTCTTGAACGACGAATATACCAATTTGATAAATCTTCTGAAACAAAGTATGCAATTGCTCTTACTACTTTATTTAAATCATACTCTAAAAAAGATTCATTTACATATTTTACTAAATTGTTATATTTGGATAATAACCATAAATCTAATTCTTCTCTTTTTTCGTATTCTACATTGCATTCATCTATATCAATGTTATCAGTATTTGCATACATTGCAAAGAAGTTATAAGTATTTTTTAATGGATTTATAAATTTAGAATAAACTTCTTTTAATCCTTCTTCATTGAATTTTAGTGGAGTCCAAACTGGAGAAACATATGGTAAATAAAATCTTACAGTATCTGCTCCATATTTTTCAATTGTACTAAATGGTTCTACGATGTTGCCTCTACTTTTACTCATCTTTTTTCCTTCAGCATCTAAAAGTAAATCATTTACTAAAACATTTTTGAATGGAGAACAGCCTTTTACAAAAGTTGAAATTACAAGTAATGTATAGAACCATCCTCTTGTTTGATCGATTCCTTCTGAAATAAAATCTGCTGGAAATTGTGTTTCAAAAAAATCTTTATTTTCAAATGGATAGTGATATTGAGCAAATGGCATAGATCCTGAATCAAACCAACAATCTAATACATCTAAAATTCTTGTCATTTTTCCACCACATTTTTCACATTTTAAATGATATGAATCAATATGAGGGCGATGTAAATCTAGTGTCTTTTCATCTATTTCTTCAATAGATTTTTCTTTTAATTCTTTTATGCTACCTATCATTTCTCTATGACCACATTCACAAGTCCAATAAGGAATTGGACATCCCCAATATCTCGTTCTTGAGATAGCCCAATCTTTTAAGTTTTCTAACCAATTTGAAAATCTTTTTTCTCCTACATATGCAGGATACCAATTTACTTCACGATTTGCTTCAATAATTTTATCTTTATACTTTGTAATTGCTAGGTAATAGCTTGGTAATGTGTAATATAAAAGTGGGCTTTGACAACGCCAGCAATGTGGGTAATTATGCGTTATTTTTTGCTTTTTAAATAATTTATCATTTGTTTTTAAATATTTTATTATTTCTACATCTGCATCAAATACTAAAGTATCTTTCCATAATCCTTCAATGTACTTTCCATCTTTCCCAACAGGATTTATAAGTGGTAAATTATATTTTTTCCCTACTCTTGCATCATCTTCACCAAATGCAGGAGCAAGATGTACTATACCAGTTCCATCTTCCATTGTTACATATTCATCACAACAAACAAAGAAAGCTTTTTCTGTTACATTTATTTCTTTTATCAATTGCTCATATTCTTTATATTCTAAATCTTTTCCTTGATAAGTTTCTAGAACTTGGTAGTCTTCATTTAATACTTTTGATGCAAGTTTTTCTCCCACGATGAATTTTAACCCTTTTGATTCTGCTAAAACATAAGATTCATTTGGATTTACACATAATCCAACATTTGCTAAAAGGGTCCATGGAGTTGTTGTCCATACTAAAAAGTATGCGTCCATTTCTTTTAATTTCATTGGTACAATCACGGTGTCTACACTAACATCTTGATATCCTTGGGCTACTTCATGAGAGGCAAGTCCTGTCCCGCATCTTGGACAATATGGCATGACACGATTTCCTTCATAAAATAAACCTTCTTCAAAATATTTTTTTAAAATCCACCATTCTGTTTCAATATATTCATTTGTATATGTTAAATATGGATTTTCTGTATCAATAAATTGCCCCATTTTCTCAGTTAAATTTACAAATGCTTGTTCATTTTCACGAATACTTTCACGACATTTTTGATTAAAATTTGCAATTCCATATTCCTCAATTTCTTTTTTTGATTTTAATCCTAATTTTTTTTCCACATGATTTTCAATTGGTAGTCCATGTGTATCCCATCCTACTTTACGAACTACTTTTTTTCCATGCATTGAATGATATTTACAGATTGTATCTTTTAAATTTTTAGCAACCATATGATGTAAGCCTGGAAAGCCATTAGCAAAAGCAGGACCATCATAAAATACAAAACACTCTTTATCTTTATTTTTTTCGACAGTTTGTTCATAGATACCTTGTGTACCATGCCAAGAGGATAAAATACTTTGTTCTACTTCATTTGTACTTTTCTTTTCTAATTCTTTAAAATTTTTCATAAAAACCTTCCTTTTTTAAAATAAAAAAGATGATACCAAAGGAGTCTAAAAAGTAGACGGTACCATCCTTATATTTTGCTTTTTTGCTAGATAACGTTAGCACTTCCGAAAAACATATTGTTAAGTGATATTTTTAAAAGTTTTTCATCTATTTCCACCAAACATAGACTCTCTTTTGAAAAACATTTTAAAAACTTGTCTTAATGTTTTTTATACTTTTTTATTATAAAAAAGAAATACTTACTTGTCAAATATTTCTTTTAAAATGTAAGGCAATCGCATAAAAAATAATATTGACAAATAAATGCAATAAGATAGCTAAA
>CANSRG010000082.1 GCA_947649355.1 uncultured Mycoplasmatota bacterium
TTTGAAATTTTATCCATCTTTTTTATTTCTTCTCGCAGTTCTTTTGAATATTGTTTTTTCATCTTCTTATTTTTTGGATACACTTTTAATAAAAAGCAATAATGCAAATATAATGCTTTTATTCCTTTAGCCTTTTTTCTATTTTTTAGATTTTGCTTTTTTACCACTCTATACCTTTTAGGTTTCGCTCTTGCTTCTGGAAATGGCTCTCTAATTGCTTGTGTTTCATAAATTCTTTTTTCAATATTTTCAATTTTGTAGTCATCTCCAAATGCTCTCTCAATTCTTATATTCTTTTTGTAAGGCTCTTTTCTAACACTTAATTTTCCATATCGATTTTCTACTGTATAATCCATTTTATTTAATATAGATAAAAAGTCTTTATATGAATATGCTTGTCCTATTGCATAGTCAATATCTTCTTTTGCAATAGTATGATGATTAGATTTTTTTACTTCTGATTTATAAAAATTTCTGTAATCTATTTTACTTTTTGGACACCTTTTTTCTTCTATTACACTTAATTTATATTCTTCGCAAAGTCTATCTGATGTTTCTCTCATTAGAGCATAAGTTTCATGACAGTCATGATATTTTTTTCCATCTTTAAATGAAACAGAATTTAAACAGAAGTGATTGTGTATATGTTCTGTATTCAAATGTGTTGTTACAATAACTTCAAATCTATCTCCCCATAATTCATTTGCTAATTTCACACCAATTTCGTGTGCAATTTCTGGAGTTACCTCTCCTTTTGCAAAAGACTGAAAAGCATGATAACCTAAAACACCATTTGTCTTACTATATCTTCTTTTTGTTCTCATCATATCTTCATGTATTGAATCTTTATCACAATTTATTGCTGTAACATATAATTGTTCTTCTGTTTTATATGATGACTTTGCATACTCTATAACATTATGAAGTTCACTATATTTTTCTTTGCTTGTTTTACTTGGATTAGTAGTGTAAACAATTACATGATCAAGTCTTTTTTTTATTGCTTTTATTTTTGTTGTAGCCATTTTACTTTTCCATATCTAAAAATTCTTTCTTTATATTTTCTGCTAATTCATTCCATTTTGTATAAACCTTTTTATAAAATGGTGCATCAATTATATCTAAAGCATTTGCTTTTCTTGCAATTTGATTTAAGTTTATTCCAACGAGTTGTAATTGTTTTATTATCTCATACATATTTTCTGTTGGTTGTTCTTTTGGTTTGTATCCCATAATAAGATTTCTTATATAAGCACTTTCATTAAGTCCTGCTTTCTTTGCATTTTGTTTTAATCTTTTGTTTTCTTCATCATCTACATAAAAAGTTTTTAGAATATCTCTTTTTCTCAAATAAAAATTTCACACCTCTTTCTACAATTATTTTTTATGGGGTTTGGGGTGTCCCCATAATTTGCATTTGCGTATAGACAAATGCAGTGCTTGCTAGGACATCATTTTTACATTTCTAAAATAAGCTAAAATAAAACTACATATTTTTTTATTGTATTTTTTCTATTTTTTAAGCTGATTTTTGTTCAAAATTTATTCAATTTCTCTTACAACTTCTTTTAAGTCTTCAATATTATCTTCTAAATTTTCAATTAACATATCAATATATACAATGTCATCTTCTATCAAAGCATTATCCATTTCTTTAAGATTTTCATACATTTGGTTAATGGTTTCTTTAATATTTTCTCTACTTTCTTTATCAATAATGTTTTCTTCTTCCATTTCATCATAGTTATTTTCTTCTCTTTTTCCAATAACTTTTGTTTCAACTGCTGCTAAATCCTTATAAGAATGGTCTAACATATTTGTTCTTAAATATGCCTTTTCTACAATGTCTGTTGCTTCTTTTTCACTTTCTGCACATACTAAAATTTCTTTTCTAAATATCTCTTTCATTTCAATTTTATATTGATTCATAATTTGTTTTCCTCCATTTTTTGTTTTATCTTGCTACTTCGCATACCTTTTCTTTTGCTGTTTTATTCAACTTTTTTATACCTAACATATATCGTAAATAATCATTACAGTCCTTTCCTAATGGTGCAGGTCTATCTAAAACTTTATAGCTTTTTGATAGTGTTTCCTGCAAAGCCATGCTTGCATTTCTTCCAACTTCATCATTATCTAAATGCAAATGTATTTCATTTATGTTAGGATTCTTCTCTAAAAATTCTTTTATTGCTATTGGTATTTTATTATTTTCACTTGTCTTTGATGAGCTATTTACTCCTGCAAGTGAAATCATATTTTCTCTATGCCAGTCTATATTTTTCGTTTTTAATAATGTTGCATAAGATAATAAATCAATAGCACTTTCAAATAAATGTACTCTATTGCTTTCTGTTTTTGCCTTTAATCTAAAGGTATATGCTTTATCACTTCCTTTCGATTCTCCCATAAATCTTGTATCGTTTGTACCTCTATAAAAAGCATACTTTGGACATTTTTCATCATCTACACCTATAAAAACAACATTGTGATTAGGCTCACTTTCATAAATCAAATTGTTTTCTATGCACTCTTTTATTATCTCTGGGGCAATTCCCCTACTCATTAAATATCTTTTTGCACGATCACAATTATTTGATTTTGTTGGTAAAACTAACACAATGTTTTCTCGTTTTTCTTCTTTATAAATTACAGGCTGCTTAACATTTATATTGCCTATAATTGTTTGTATAGCTTCTAAAAAGGAATATTTTTTTACTTTCATTAGATAAGAAACAGCATTTTTTCCACCTATACCCTCTGAAAACCAATTCCATAATCCATTACTTATTCTTATACTATCGTGTGTTTTTGTGGTATATGTTCCGTTTCCTATCTTCACTAACTCATCTGGCTCATAGTTTTGCAAGTAAGTTAATAAGTCCATTTCTTCTGCTTTTTTTACTATTTCTGGTGGTATATAAGGCATATTTTTCACTACCTTTCCAACAAAAAAAGAGATACTAATTTCTTAATATCTCTCAAATTGCTTATTATTTTTTTATTTTTTGTATTTGCTTTTTACTCGCCTTTTTCAATTTTATCAATGCTATTAGACAAAGATGTCATAAATTGTTCTTTAGTTATTCCTACTTCCTGCATATATCTATGTGATAATAAACTAATAAAAATTCCTAATTCTGTTGGCTGTGTTTGTTTCACTAATTTTTCAATTACTTTATCAGCTTCCTCTGGATTTATAGTAAGGTTTTCTTCCATTCAATGTCCTCCTTTTGGTATTTTCATATTTAATATGCTATCATATCCTAGAAAAAAATGTCAACTAATTATCACTATATATTGTAATTTTGCAGTTAGATATTATATTCAAATCCAACTTCTAAATATTCTTTTTCTCCTATTTCTATT
>CANSRG010000083.1 GCA_947649355.1 uncultured Mycoplasmatota bacterium
AAAAAAGTGCATATAACGTTTTTTATTACACACACTAAAAATTATATAACCAAAAGTTTTAAAAACACATTCATAATAAAAAAAGCTTCAGGTTGATAATACATCAACCTTTTTTTAATCTGTTATTTATAATGAAAAACTGCTGGCTTTTGTCAACAGTTTTTTCATAAAATAATTTTTATTTTTCTAAAAAGACAACATCTTTCACATGTAATGTATCTTGTAAAGATAAAGAAATAGAATATTTAACTTCTTCAACAATTTCTTTTGACATAAGTCCCTCATAAAGATAAGGAGAAAAACTTAAAAGTACTTGAGATTCTAAAAGTTCATAATTTGTAAGTTCCGTAGAAGCATTTAAATAACTCATTAAATTTGTTTTGCCATAAGGCATACTTTTTAAACGCTCAATAATAATTTCTACTTTATCTTTCTCATTATTATCAAGAAGTGTTACAGGAACATAATAAGTAAAATCTTTTTCTTTTGCTAAATAATAAGCTGTGGTTTTATTAACATTTTTAATACTTGTTAAATTATAAACTTTATTGACTCCAATATCTCTTGTTAAAACTGGCGGTAAAGGAGTTTCAGTATTAGGAATTTTTTCAAGCAAAGATCCATCTACAAAAAGAAGAATTCCCTTCACTTGGTCAAGTTCAGTAAGAGAAAAGACAAGACATTCAATCATTTTTTCTTCATAACCTTGTTTAATTTTTAAAAATTCTTTACTAAAATTTATTTTTAAAACATTATCCTGAATATCTATACTTAATATTTTTGTGTCTTTAGGTAAAATAGGTTCAAAAAAAGAGGGAATATATTCACTTTTAGCATTGCCAATGGTTAAAACTTCTATCATTTCTTTAGCAATAGAAAGTGTATCTTTTCCTTGTAAAATCATATTTGTTCGTGACACAAAAGAAGATTGATCTAGTAAATAAATAGGTGAGGGGTCCGTATTATTATAAGAAATTGTTATATTTTGAATATCTTTTTCCACTTCGGGAAAACTCATTGTTATAAGAAAAATAAATATCGCTAATGTCGTGATGATAAATTTTCTTTTAATATGCTCTTTTATCACAAAAATCACCTTAATAAAATGTATGTTAAAAATAAAAATTCATGCAAAAAAGAAACCAAAAGGCTTCTTAAATATGAATTTCACCCAGACGTAAAAGTTCTACTACAGCACTAGCTCTTCCTTTTACTTGTAACTTTTGCATAGTGTTAGAAATATGATTTCGAACTGTTTTTTCACTAATATGTAATGAATTTGCAATTTCCCTTGTTGAAAAATTATGTATTAACATTTCAAAAATTTCTTTTTCACGACTAGTTAATATCCTATGTTTCAATACTTCACCCACTTCCTCATAAATACTCATTAGTAGTTTATGAGGATTTTTCTATTCTTGCTCCAATCAAGCATTTTGAAATTTGACAGTAATATATTTATTTTCTTCAAAAAGTTCTTGAACTGCACGAATAATGCTATTTGCAGAAGTAAAAGAGTGATCTAAAGAGGCAATGGTAATGCTTATCGTGTCATTTTTAATTTTAGCAAAACTCTCTAAACCAAAATCTTCTTTAATTTTCTTTTCAATTTTTTCTTCTTCCCCTTTTTTTTGATTCAATGCCATTAAAGAATTATAAGCATTGTTTTTTTCTTCACTCGTTTTTGTACTATCAAGTAATATGGATTGTAAATCATCCATCTCTTTTAAAACACTTTCATCTTCTAAAACTCGTAGAGATACTAGTAAAGAACTTTCTTCTACATTTACATTAACAGAAGAAGTGGGTGGGTTATTCTTGTTAAAATCATCGATAATGTTTTGCAGCCCAGAATCATTTAGGGTAACATAATAAATGGATAATACTAAAATTAAACTAAATAAAGTTACAAACCATACACTTTGTTTATTGATCATTTCTAAAATTCCTCCTATACTTTCTAACTAATCCTATGAAGGAAGTAAAAAAATATTACATAAAAAAGAAAAGAGTATGATATAATAAAAAAGTGAAAGATGGGATTTTTCATGTACCAAATTGCGTTACTTTTTATGAAATTTATGATTTTTTGTATTATTGGTTATGTTGTAGAAATGATTACATGTGCTATCATTGATAAAAAAATAGCCAATCGTGGTTTTTTATGTGGTCCAGTCATTCCTATTTATGGAGTAGGTAGTCTTGCCCTTATATGGCTTCTAAAACCTTTTTATGATAATATTCTTCTAGTATTTCTACTTAGTATGGTTATAACAACTCTAATTGAGTATGTTACTAGTTATATCTTAGAAAAAATATTTCATAATAAATGGTGGGATTACAAACAAGAAAAATTTAACATCAATGGTCGTGTATGTTTAAAAAATTCTATTTTATTTGGAATCGGTGGACCAATTATATTATATATACTAAATCCTTGGACACAAGATTTTTTATTACAAATCAAAGATATTTACTTAATGATTGCATCACTAATAATCTTTATTATTTTCTTATTAGATTGTATTTATTCTGGAATCGTTGCTTATCATCTTCGTCATCGTATTATTATAGTGGAAGATTTAAAAAATGAAAAACTAGCAAAAATTCCTGGAATGTTAGAAAGACTTATGAAAAAGAGAGTAAAAGGATTAAAAAAATATCCAAAACGTCTTTTAAAAGCATTTCCAAACATTTTAAAATTAAACCAAAAAGAATTTGAAATAATGCGAAAAATTGAACAAAAAGAAGAGTTAAAGAAGACCAAAAAGAAAAAAAAGCAAAAAATATCAAAAAAATGATATTTCAGACTGTTGACAAATAGGTAAAAAAGTTACTTATTTGTCTTTTTTTGA
>CANSRG010000084.1 GCA_947649355.1 uncultured Mycoplasmatota bacterium
AAATTGTGAAGTCTTTTTTTGAGTTTCAGTAATTCAGTTATACTTTCTTGCAAACAATCCGCTATATAATTTATGTCTTGTTTTGGTAAAGAATCTTCTTTAAAATCTTCGATTAAATTTCTAATAAAATCTGATTGAGATAATTTTGTTTTAGTGGATTTTTCTTCTAGCATTTTCTTTTCTTCTTCATTAAAATAAACATTAATTTTAATATTTCTTGTTCTCATTTTTTAAACTCTCCTTTCTAATTTTAAGGGTATGGGATTTTCCCATAAATTGAAAACATGCGGGAGTAGGTTTTCAGTGCTGGCTAGGACATAAAACTTAATTTGTCCTCACACATTTTCATTATAAATTAGTTCCTTTAATATGATTTCTTCAGCTCTGTTTTTATAGTTATTCATCAATTTTAACCATTCGAGTTGATTATAATTTTTATTTTTTTCAGATAGTAATTCATCAAAATTCCTGTATTGTTCCATAAAAGTATTTAACCTGTTTTCTGCTTCAATACTGACTGAAACAAGATGATTTGTTAGTTCATTTTGCATTAAAAGTGTTGTATAAAGAAGTTTATTATTTTTCTTTAAGTGTTGTAATCTTAAATATCCATACTTGTTAATTTTATCATTATTTTGTTTTTCTATTGTTAAATTAGGTAATAAATAATCGCCAACTTTTGTATAATTTATTTCCATTTTTTATCTCTCCATTTCTTTATTTTTAATATTTTTCTCATAGAAATCTATTGCTTTAGTTTTGTTATTGTATTTAAAATAACCTTGCTCTTTGTTTTTATCTATGACTTTAATTGTAAATCTATCAATTAAATATATAGTAAATTCATCAATAGATAATCGCTTTTTTAGATAAGATAGAACTTTAAATTGTTCTATGGTATCTACTTGATTTTTTAAAATATTTTCTTTAGTTAATAGTTTCATTATTAGGCTCCTTTCGTTTTTAATTTGCTTTAACAATTTCTTTTTTAGGTACTAATAGTAGAAAATCTTTAACAGCATTTCCTTCAATATAAGGACCACCAATTATGCCATCTATATAGAAATGACTATGTGCTTTGGCAAAAAAATCATCTACATATCCACTCGGATATTCGTTTCTTTTAATTTTTAAAATTGATAAAATATCATAATCTGTTTTCTTGTTTTCTAATTCTTCTTTGGTAATTTTATTTAGATATTTGATTCCAACATCCTCATTAAATAGAATAATAATTAAGTATTTTATAAATTCTTTACTACTTTTTGTGATAAATTCATCAGTAAATTTTATATTTCTAATATCAATGTTATAGTTACTATCTCTCGTAATTTCTATTTGTGATATGAGTCTATGAATCATATCACGCTTGGCTTCTTTTGATAATAAATTATAGAAAAAAGTAAAGTCTATCATTTTAATATTAGTAAAAATTAGTTTGTCATCTTCCTTTGCACAATCCAATTTTTTAACAAGTTCTGTTGTATATTCTTTAGATTCATTATCTGGATCAAGAGATATTTTCTTCTTATTTAATTTTTCAATTTCTTTTTTGATAACATTATTTTTATGATTGATAGTTTCAACATCTAGTGTAGAACTTAAATATAAATCTACTAATTTTTTCTCTTGTATTTTTAACTTTTCAATGGCTTTTTCTATCTCTTTTGCATCATTGCTTTTTGTAGCATTGCAAGTAATTATTCCGTTATTCATACCCATCATAAAGATAGTTAATTCTTCTAAAACTCGTCTTAATTTAACTTCTATTTTTTCAGTATTATAATGAAGTCCGAATCCACTGCAATTATGATTTTTACATCTTAAATGGTAATATACTTTTAATTTTCCGTTAGGATATTTAAAAGATTCCGATGAAGCCATTATTTCGCCACATATAGGACATTTTACTAATCCTGAAAACAAATGAATAAATTCTCCATAGTTTGAGTGCTTATTTTTCACTAATACATTTCTAGTAGCATTCCAAGTAACTTCATCTATAATCGGTTCACAATAGTCTTTTACTCTTAAAATATCTTTTTGCTTTCGCTTATATTTTCCATATTCAAATATACCAATATAAATAGAATTAGTAAGTATTTTATAAACTCTATCACTTCGCCATTTACCACTTTTTAAATAAGCATTATTATCTTTCAAAATCGTAGCAATACCTCTAGTAGAATTACCTTCTTGGCATAATTTAAAGATTTCTTTAACTACTTGTGCCTCAATAGGTTCTATTTCTAAATGACCAGTTTTATTATTTCTAACATAGCCATAAGGGGCTTTACTAGGATGGATATGTTCTAGTGCCATTTCTTCCATTGCTCTTTTAGTTCTTGCTCCAATTTCTTTTCTTTCTCTTTGACCAAATACTAAATTCATACCAAAAATCATTTCACCATTAGCAGTAGATACATCATAAGGCTCTAGTATTAACTCAATCTTAACATCGTGTTCTTCACAATAATTTAAAAGCCAAAAGCCATCATAATTATTTCTTGTAAGTCTATCTACTTTAATAGCAATTAACTTATCAATCTTTTTAGATTTAATATCTGCAAGTAATCTTTGCATTTCTGGTCGCATTAAATCTTTTCCAGAATGACCTGCATCATTATAAACATCAACAATACTATAATCGTTTTTCTCACAATATTCTTTAATCATACGAAGTTGTGAATCAATAGAATAACCATTATCTCTTTGGTCATCTGTACTAACTCTTACATATACTGCACATCTCATAAATAATCACGTATAATCAATCTTATAGAAACATTAATCTATTTGATTGATCGCTTTCTA
>CANSRG010000085.1 GCA_947649355.1 uncultured Mycoplasmatota bacterium
AGACATATAAAAACCTTCTTTCGTGTTTGTTTTGTCACTTACATTGTATCAAGGTCTTTTTTTATTTAATATACTATTTTGATATTTTTCTTTTAGAATTTTTTATGTGATTGTCTTAAAAATTATTAAATTCTATAGAAAAACTTTTTTTCACATGATATAATATTAAAAGTATAGGGAATAGGGACGGGGATTATATGAATGCTGATGTAAATAATAGTACTCCATTAAAACCGCTTAAGTATCCAGGACTTGGATTTTTTATGTCTTTTAAAATGATTTTTGAAGTACTTGTGTATATTTTAAAATGTGCATGGCGAGGTTTTACTTTTGTTTTTAAAGATATTCCAGTTTCTTTTTGGCAACACGCGAGTGGAAAGGTAGATCAAGCCTATAAGGGAGCAAAAGTTTCTTTAGAACAAACTCATAAAGAAGGAACACAAAAAAAGAAAAGTGTTTTAAATATGGATTTAAAAGATCTTTTTCAAAATACAAGGGCAATGCAAAAGAAAATCGCCGCATTAGAAAAAGAAAAATTAAATTTATTACAAGAACTTGAAGGACCTGGTGGTATTCGTAGTAAAGAACCTAATGTATATAAATTTACTGCTAAAAATAAAGATGGAAAGTTAGAAACAGGAACAATCAATGGTTATTCTAAATTAGATGTAAATACTTTTTTAGTTCAAAGTGGTTATGATGTATATAAAATTGAAACGAATAAAATGATTGATTTTTTATATGGACAAAGTAGTTTATTTGCTCCAAAATTAAAAAATAAAGATTTACTTTTTTGGTTAACTCAATTATCAACTTATTTAAAAAGTGGTATTACATTATCTGAATCAATCAATATTTTGAATCTGCAAATGAATAAAAAAACATCTTATAAAAGAGCTTTTCAATCCATTGTATATGAGCTTACAATGGGAGAAGCGTTCTCAACAGCACTAGAAAAACAAGGAACTATGTTTCCTGCTCTTTTAATCAATATGATAAAAGCTGCAGAGGCTACTGGGGAACTTGAAGAAACATTAGATGATATGGCAGAGTATTATGAAGAAATTGAAAAAACAAGAAAACAAATGATTTCTGCTCTTACTTATCCTACAGTTATTATGGTCTTTTCTCTTGCGGTTGTAACTTTTATTATGATTTTTGTTATTCCTGAATTTCTTAAAATTTATGATAGTGCAGGTGCAGAAGTAAAAGGACTTACTTTACTTATTTTAACGATTAGTAATTTTTTACAAACAAATATTATGAAGATTTTACTATTTCTTTCTATTGTTATTTTCTCGTTAGTTACGATGTATAGAAAAATTAAAGCATTTCGAAAAAATTTACAAATCTTTGCAATGAAACTTCCTATTATAGGAAATATTATTATTTATAATGAAATGACGATTTTTGCCAAAACATTTTCATCTTTATTACGAAATAATGTTTTTATAACAGATAGTATTGATATTTTAAGTAAAATTACTAATAATGAAGTTTATAAAGATGTTATGTATAATACTATCAATAATATTGTGAAAGGTGATAAAATAAGTATTGCATTTAAAGATCATTGGGCAATTCCTGATGTGGCATATTTTATGATTGTGACAGGGGAGTCAACAGGACAACTTGCTGAAATGATGAGTAAAGTAAGTAGTTATTATCAAGAGATGCATCGTAATATTGTGAATAGTTTGAAATCATTTATTGAACCTATTATGATTTCTCTTTTAGCACTTATTGTTGGGGTTATTATACTAGCTGTTATAGTGCCAATGTTTGATTTAATGAATACTGTACAGGCATAGGAGTGATGATATGAATTGGTATTATGGTATTTTCTTCTTTTTAATCGGGGCTATTTTGGCCTCCTTTTATGGTGTTGTTGCTACAAGATTACCAGAAGGAAAATCGCTTATATTTCCAAGAAGTCATTGTAAAAAATGTAATCATATTTTATCTTGGTATGAACTTATTCCCATTTTTTCTTATTTATTTTTAAGAGGAAAATGTCATAAATGTAAAGTAAAATTACCTTTTTATGAATTTTTATTGGAACTATGCTGTGGACTTTTGTTTTCTTTTGGGTATTTTTATTATGGATTTTCTGAAAATTTATGGATTTTCCTTGTTTTAATATCTTTAGCGGCTTTAATTTTTGTAAGTGATTTTGGATATATGATTATTTTAGATTCTCCTCTTATTTTAAGTGTAACTCTTTTGTTTTTCATTAAGTGGTTTTATGAAGGAATATCTAATGCTTTTTTAAGCTTAGGTTCAGGGATTCTTTTGTTTTTATTTTTTTTGTTTTTAGCTTTTTTTGGAAAAAGAATTTTTAAAAGAGATGCTTTAGGAGGGGGAGATATTAAGTTTTCTTTTGTTATGGGGATGACATTAGGTATTCCACATTCTTTTTTAGCTCTTATTTTATCTACTTTTTTGGCTCTTCCTTATGCTACTTTTAGTATGATTCAAACAGATGAAAAAGAAGTACCTTATGGACCTTTTTTAGTATCTTCTTTATGTATTGTCTTTTTCTTTTATGAAAAGTTTTCTTATATTTTGCAGTTATTTTATTGGTGATTACAACAAATGAGTTTGATACATTGAAGAAATCTTGACAGGGGGGGGGGTATATTGTGATAAAATCATCATAGGAAGCTATGG
>CANSRG010000086.1 GCA_947649355.1 uncultured Mycoplasmatota bacterium
AACACCATAGCTTCCTATGATGATTTTATCACAATATACCCCCCCCCCTGTCAAGTTTTTTTGAAGGAGTGTTTTTGTACCTTAGAATTATATTAACTCTATTCTTCTTTTTATTTCTTCTTTTCCTAATATTTTCATAATATCATATAAATTTGGTGTTTTAGACTTTGTTGTTAAAGCTACTCTTATTACGGTTGAAACATCTGCAACATTTCCTTTATATGCATCTGGATTTTGTTTGTATTCTTTCATGTTTGAAGCATATCCTAATTTATCGCAGCAAAGTTTTACTTTATTAAACCATTCTTCTTCTGTATCTGTTTCGTCATAATATTCTTTAAAATAAGTATTTAGAATTTCTTTGATATTTTCTAAATCATTTATTTTTTGCCATTCATATTCGTTATTTGTAAACCATTCTTTAAACATATACCAAACACCATTTTTTACTTCACTATACATTGCAAAATCTTTTCGAGGCTTTTGGCTTTCTCGTTCAATATTTAATGTAGCAATTGCTATTTCTTTTTCCTCTTTTAACATATCGGCAAATTCTTTATCATATTTTTCTGCCCATAAAAGTGTTTCTTCATACATTTCTTTTGCACTTATTTTACTTAAATAATTTCTTGCTATATTAAGAAGTTTTTCCATATCAAATAAGGCTCCACTTGTGCTCATTTTTTTAAATTCCATTGTAAATTCTTCTAATTTACTATTTGGATTTTCTATCATCCATTCTTCAAAATTTGAATTTGCAAGTGTCATTAAATAGATTTTTACTGCATCTACTGGTATTCCTTTTTCAGAATAATATAACACATTTGCTTCAGGATCTTTTCTTTTACTAATTTTTCTACGATGTCCATCTTCTTCTTTTTGAATTGTTGCAAGATGGGCATATTTTGGAGGCTCATAACCTAGTGTTTTAAACAATTCAATATGAATTGGTACACTACTTAACCATTCATCCCCTCTTGTTACATGAGTTGTATGCATTAGAAAATCATCTACTGCATGAGCAAAATGATATGTTGGTAGACCATCTCTTTTTAATATTACAATATCCATATCATTTTCAGGAAATTCTACACGACCTTTAATACAATCTTCTACTACTATTTTATTTTCAAAATCTCCATTACTTTTTAAACGAATTACATAAGGAATACCATCTTTTATTTTATTTAAGACTTCTTCTATAGAAAGTGCTCTTTCTTTTGCAGCCCATGGGCCAAAGTAACCAATTCTACCTTTAGATTTTGTTTGAGCTTCTGTAATACTCTTCTTTTCTTCTTCTGTTATAAAAGAAGGATAAGCTAAATCTTTTTCAATTAAATCTTTTACAAATGCACCATAAATTTCTTTTCTTTCACTTTGAATATAAGGCCCATACTCTCCACCTTCTAATGGACTTTCATCAAATCCTATATCATATTTTGCTAGAGAATTTAAAATCAAATTTACTCCATCTTCTACTTCTCTTTTTTGGTCTGTATCTTCAATTCTTAAAAAGCAAACTCCATTTGTTTGACTTGCAAATCTTTTCGCTACGATAGCTTGATAAAGTGTTCCAATATGAACAGAGCCTGTTGGGCTTGGACCAATACGTACTACCATAGCATCTTCTTTTAAATCTCTTTTTTTATATAGTTCTTCATAATATTTTCTTGTATGAGTGATGTTTGGAACTAAAATACTAGCATATTCTTCTCTTGTCATTTTTGATTATCCTTCTTTCTTTGTTTTCTTTTGCTCATTTATTTTATATACTTTTTTTTAATTTGTCAAATTTACATTGATAATTCATAAGGGATTTCTTTTGTGCCTTCTCCTGATATAATTTTAATATTTGATTTTAGATAAAGAACTGGGGATACCATCGCATTTCGAAACGTGTATCCTGTATGAATAATTCCTGAAGGATAAATTCGAAAGGCATCATGCTTTAATTCTGATGGTGTTGTAAGAGTCCATTGAAAATCAAATTCATTCCATAACCAACTATTTCTTCGACAATCTTCTGCTTCATTCCAATTATATATAGTTTTCTCATGACAAGTTTTACGGTTGTAATCTTTCCCGCCACTTGTAGCAAAAGCATAATCACTAGGATATACAAGTCCTATTTTTCCAAGCCACATAGTGGGTCTTTTTTCATACACACTATCCCCTCTTTCTTGTGTATACCAGTGAGTTATTAAACCATTTTCTATAGTCATATAATTTTTTGCACCACCTAAGTTCCAAAGAGTATTTTCAATCATATTTTTACTTTCTTCTACTTTTAACCCAGTTTTTGTAAAGTCACAAGATGAAGTGGCATTTGATTCACCAATATAACATGTTCCCAAAGTGGCATTCCAATATAAGCTATTATTTACCAAAATAGTAGAATTCTCACTATTTAAATCTTTGTTCAAATCATATCCCTCATTTAATAATTTCATTAAATCTGCGGCTCCCCAGTCATTTACTCCATATCCTTCATTTATAGAAGTTTCACTTGCATCCCAACTATAGTTTCCAATCGATTTTTCTCTTACTAGTTTTATTCTTGATTCTCCAGAATCTGTTTCGTTTGTTTTCATG